>JAFQIQ010000207.1 GCA_017397445.1 Lachnospira sp. | reverse complement strand
CTGCTAATGCACCGGCTGCGGCAGGTAAAGCTAAGGCGGTTGGACATACTGTTCGTGTAGATATTGAAAAGCTGGATGTTCTTATGAACCTTGTAAGTGAGCTTATTATCGCGAAAAACGGACTTGTTTCAGCAAGTACTTCTGAGGATGGCGAGAATACTACTGTTAATCAGAATTTCAATGAGCAGATTGAGTATCTTGAGAGAGTTACAACAAATCTTCATGAGTCAGTTATGAAGGTGCGAATGATGCCTATTGAAAGTGTAGTCAGCAGATTCCCTCGTATGATTCGTGATTTAAGTAAGAAGCTTAACAAGAAGATGGAATTATATATGTCAGGTGAAGATACAGAGCTTGACAGAACTGTTATTGACGAGATTGGTGATCCTTTGATGCATTTGCTTCGTAATTCAGCTGACCACGGACTTGAGTCTGCGGAAGTACGAAGAGAAAGAGGCAAGGATGAGGTAGGTACTATTTTCCTTAATGCTTATCAGGATGGTAACAATGTTGCTATTGAGGTTGGCGATGATGGTAATGGTATTGATGTTGATAAGGTAAGAAACAAGGCTATTTCTAAGGGAACTATCACAGAGGAGCAGGCGGCTCTTATGAGTGATAAGGAGATAGTGGACTTGTTGTTTAAGCCAAGTTTCTCAACAGCAGAGAAGGTTACAGATGTTTCAGGACGAGGCGTTGGTCTTGATGTAGTTAAGTCTAAGATTGAAGCTTTGGGCGGTGACGTTGAAGTTAAGACCACTTATGGTGAGGGAAGTACATTTATTATCAGACTTCCACTTACACTTGCTATTATTCAGGCACTTATGGTTAAGGTTGGCGAGGAGAAGTATGCTATTTCGCTTGGCTCAATTCAGACTATTGAGGATATTCCTGTAAGTGAGATTAAGTATGTACATGCTAAGGAGGTTATCCACCTTAGAGGAAGTGTTATTCCACTTGTAAGACTTAGAAATCTCCTTGATGTGCCGGGTGAACCTGAGAACCAGGAGAATATTACAGTTGTTATTGTAAGTAAAGGCGATAAGCAGGCAGGTCTTGTTGTAGACAGCCTTATCGGACAGATGGAAATTGTAATTAAGTCTTTAGGCAAGCATATTAACATCAATAAGATGATTAGTGGTGCAACTATCCTTGGTGATGGTTCAGTTGCTCTTATCATTGATGCTAATACACTTGTATAGACTGACTCTAATAGGTGTTGAAAGGGATAGGTGACCGGTATGGAAGAAGTTAAGGTTTTAACCAGTAATGAGGAGAACAGTGCGCCTGTTCAATACATAGTTGTGAAGATTGGTAACGAGCAGTACGGTATTAATATCAAGTACATAGATAATATCGTAAGAAGTCAGAGAATAACAAGAGTTCCAAAGGCACAGGCGTATTATAAAGGAGTAATCAACTTAAGAGGTGAGATTATTCCGGTTATGAGTGTAAGAATAAAGCTTGGTCTTGAACCTGATGTTTATACAGGTAAGACAAGAATTATTATAGTAAAGATTGAAAGTGCAACTATTGGTGTGATTGTTGATGAAGTTAGAGAGGTAGTAACTTTGGAAAGCGCTGATACAGAGAAAGTTGCAAGACCGGCTAACGGCATGGAAGATGCTGCCGGAAGATTTATTTCAAGTATCGGTAAGAGTAAAGGAGAACTCATTTCTCTGCTTGATATTGTAAGTCTTGTTGAAGAAGGTTAATATTATTGGTGATTGGTACAGTGGATGCGCCCCGAATGGGGCGCAGTTAGTGTAGCATAGGAGGTAAGAATGTCAAAGATAAGTTTGGACAATCTTAATGATATGCAATATGATGTGTTAAGAGAAATAGGCAACATTGGTGCAGGTAACGCAACTACAGCACTTTCGAAGATGCTGAGTATGAAAGTTGATATGTCTGTACCTAAGGTGGCCTTGTTGCCATTTGCGGAAATAGCATCAGTTGTAGGCACTGAGGAACAGATAGTTGTAGGTATTCTCTTAGGTATTGAAGGCGATATCAGTGGTATGATGATGTTTCTTTTTGATATGGTTTCAGCACATCATCTTGTTAATTCATTGATGATGAGAGATGTTAATGAAAATGTTGATGGTGGGATTGAAACATTTAATGAAATGGAGATGTCAGCACTCAACGAAATTGGTAATATAGTTTCCGGTTCATATCTTAATGCCCTTTCGGGCCTTACAGGTATGAAGATGATTAGTACGGTGCCGAGTCTTACGGTTGATATGGTAGGAGCTCTTTTGAGTGTTCCTGCGACCGAGTTTGGTAAGTATGGTGATAAGTTGTTAATGATTCAGTCACAATTTGGTGAGGATGATTTTGTTACAGGTTATTTCCTTCTTATACCGGAGTTGGATTCATATGATAAGATTTTGACATCATTGGGAATGTAGTCAAGGGATGTTTTTATGAAAAGTCCATGGCTGGTAATCAGGTGACTGAATAACAGATGTTTGGAGTTAGTTTATGGGGAATATGATTAAAGTTGGAATGGCCGATTTAAAGGTGTGTAAATGCCCGGATTCATTAACTACTCTTGGTTTAGGCTCGTGTGTCGGTGTGGCATTATACGATCCAATCAGTAAGGTGAGCGGATTGTTACATTGTATGTTGCCGGACAGTACACAGATAAGAAATAATTCCAATGTGGCAAAATTTGCAGATACAGGAATTGATGAATTGATTAGACAGATGGTAGCGCTTGGGGCGAATAAATCACGTCTGGTTGCCAAGATAGCAGGAGGCGCGCAGATGTTTGCCATGTCAGGTGCAAGTGATGCCTTGAGAGTTGGTGAGCGCAATGCGCAGGCGGCAAAAGAAAAACTAAGAAAATTGAATATACGTTTGCTTGCGGAAGATTGTGGCCTTAACTATGGAAGAACAGTTGAGTTTTATTCTGAAACAGGCGATTATGTAATTAAGGCGGTTGGAAAACCGGTCAAGACGATATAACAGCGGGGAAAGGTTCCGGAGGTTGTATAATGAAATTTAGAAGTGTTCCTGCCATTATAACATTGCTGGCGGCATTTGTCTCAAGTGTTGTGATGATAAGCAGAAGATATTCATTGTTTGACTTTTTGCTGGTATTGGTTACTGTTTTAGTTGTCTTTTATATAGCAGGTCTTTTTTTGCGTTTTATTCTTAATGTGGTTTTTAAGGAGCAGGAAAAAGATAAGGATGATGCTGATGAGGATGGTACAGTGACTGAAAGTGAAGCTGATGAAAAAGAAGAGAAGAAGTCAAAGGACAGAAAAAAATAAGATTTTTTGATGAGGAAAGACTGACAGAAAGTAAGTTGAGACAACTTAATTTAGGAGTTGGGGGCGGCGATAATGGATGAAGTAAGCAGAGACAGACTTTGGCAAAATTATAGCAAAACACATAGTGCAGAGTTACGGGACCAGTTGATATTAGAATATGCTCAACTGGTTAAGATTGTTGCCGGCAGATTAAGTATGTATCTGGGATACAATGTTGAATATGATGATTTGGTGGGATATGGTATATTTGGACTTATTGATGCTATAGATAAGTTTGATTATGGTAAGAATGTCAAGTTTGAAACTTATGCAAGTTTAAGAATACGTGGTGCCATACTTGATCAGATAAGAAAGATGGACTGGATACCAAGATCCTTGAGACAGAAACAAAAGAAAATAGATGCTGCTATTTCCAAGATTGAAGCGGAAAAAGGCAGAACTGCAACTGATGAAGAACTGGCAGAGGAATTAGGGATTACTTTGGATGAGCTTAACAGTTGGCAGGGACAGACCAATGTTTCTAATTTGATTTCGTTGGATGAATATACAGAAGAAGGCAGCGAGACTAAGATGGAAGCAGTGGGTAACGCAAGATTCGATGCTCCGGAGGAGTCCGTAGAAAAAGAAGAATTAAAACAGATGATAGTGGAAGCTATTGATTTGCTTACTGAGAAAGAAAGAAGTGTTATTGTTTTATATTATTATGAGGAGATGACATTAAAGGAGATAAGTCTTGTTTTGGAAGTGTCAGAATCCAGAGTGTCACAGCTTCATACGAAAGCACTTAATAAGATGAAAACTAAACTTGGTGATTATATGGGTGTGTTGTCATAACTATTAATAGTTGAATTAGAGAGGAGTGTTGCGGATGAGAAAATGTAAAAGGGGTTATTTTCAGTTCGAAACTAGTAATGAGGGGTTATTTTTAACAGTATATCCGCCAATCGATGGTGATAAGCCTGTGGCAATCAGTGAGATTATGCAATATATGGAAAAAAAGAAGCTTGGGGATTATAATCCTGCCAAGCTTAATGAAGCTGTTTCAAGAGGTTCTCGTCAGGAGACAAGGGTTCAGGTTTCATTTGTTCCGGCTCACGCAGCCAATGAATTTGGTGATTATAGGATGTCATCAGATGTTATGACTTTGGAGGCTGTATTTTATCCGCCATTCAAAGGGGCTGATGAGCTTACATTGGAAGAAATAAAGCGCGATTTAATGAATTTGGGCATTAAGTCTGAAATTAATGAAGATAATATTAAGAAGTTTCTTACAGAGAGACGATATTTTGAAGCATATATACTTGCAGAAGGTAAGAAGCCGGTTGATGGTAAAGAAGGTTATGTGGAATATAAGTTTAATCCGGATTTAAAGCCAACACCGAGGATGAATGAAGATGGTACGGTTGATTTCCATAGTCTTGAAAATGTTAATCATGTAAAGGCAGGAGATGTAGTTGCTGTCCTTCATCCGGAGGAAAGGGGCGAACCGGGCACTGATTTGTTAGGCAGACCGGTTTCACCGCGTAAAGTAGGACATGTGATATTCAGACATGGAAACAATCTTACAATTTCAGAAGATGGCAGAGAGCTTATCTCAAAGGTAAGTGGTCATGTTATGCTTGAAAGCGATAAGATATTCGTATCCAATGTGTTAGAACTTGTTAACGTAGATGCATCTACCGGAGATATTAATTATGAAGGGGATGTAGTTATTAAAGGTAATGTGCTTGCAGGTTTCTCTGTAAAAGCAGCCGGAGATATTTCGGTAAGTGGTATTGTTGAAGGTGCAACAATTATTGCCGGAGGTAATATCACATTTAACAGAGGCGTGCAGGGAATGAATAAGGCGGTTGTTAAAGCCGGAGGTAATATAGTATCTAAGTTTATCGAAAGTGCTGAACTTGTAAGTGCAGGGGGTACTATCGATACGGATTCAATTCTTCATAGCAGAGTTACTGCTAAAGGTGCGATTATTGCCAGTGGCAAGAATGGTCTTATTGTTGGAGGAGATGTTCGTTCCATAACCCTTGTTGAAGCTAAGTCTATTGGAAATGAGATGGGTACGGCAACAGTTGTTGGTGTAGGTGTAGACCCAGCAGCTAAGAAGAGAATGGATGAATTAAAGAATGAATTGCAGCAGGCAGGCGAGAATAAGATAAAGTTTACACAGATACTGGATGCCATTCGTAAGAAGCAGATGGCAGACGGCAAGTTAACACCGGAGAAAATAGAACTTCAGCAGAAGACTATGCGTAATATGTTACTTCTTGAAAAAGAACTTACAAAGCAGAAAGCGGAGCTTGAAGAATTGCGTTCACAGCTTGGAGAGGATGATAATGCAAGGGTTCGAGTAAGAGGTAATATTTACGTGGGAACTAAATTAGTGTTTGGTGATCAGAGCTACTTTATCAAAGAAAAGCAGGGATTTTGCCAGTACTTGAAAGAAAGAGCTGATATTAAGTGGTATACATTGTAAACCTGATGATTTTGCGAAGAAACGGAGTGTTATAATATGAGTATTAGACCTATTGATGTTATGACAATGCAGCAGATTAATGAAGTTACTCAGATTAAGCAGAATGATTCTATGAGACCTGTAGCTCAACAGATGAACATTACTCAGGAGATTCAGAAGGAAGTTAACACAAAAGCTGAACAGGTTAACAAAAAGGATGATGCTGATAAGAGTGACAGAAAGTTTGACGCCAGAGACAAGAGTGATAATGAGTACTATGGACAAAAGAAGAATAAAGATAATAAGGATGGACGAGTTACTGTAAAGATACAAGGCGAAAGTTCATTTGATATGAAAGTATAAGGACGGATATTAGGATGGAACTGTTAGAAATTGTTTTGCTTGTTGGCGGTGTGTTGTGTATTGTTGCCAGTTTTCTTATAGGAGAGAAAGAGCAGGATGCAGCATCAGAAGGAATTAATGCTAGGGAGCTGACAGAGCAGGATAAGGAGTATATCAGAAATCAGATTGATACTTTGATTGAGGAGCAGATGGGAGAAGTGTCAGAAAAGACAGAAGCTGCCCTTGATAAGATTTCCAATACAAAGATACTAG
>JAFQIQ010000206.1 GCA_017397445.1 Lachnospira sp. | reverse complement strand
ATCTTTCGTCTTGCGTCAAGCAGATTCTCGAATCCCGCAGCCTTATATACCGCTGTGTCCGTCCCACTTGAATATATCGGTGCTTCATTGGCTGTATTCACGATTGCATCAACCTGCATCTTTGTTATATCATTTCTTACTATTTTGAATGGCATGGTATCAACTCCTTTTAATTAAGTATATCATACCATGTCAATTACTAAATCATCACTATGTCTCTCCCTTAGTACCTCTGCCATAAGTTTTAATATTTTAATGTTTGAATTGTTGTAATTACTATGGTATAATTTGACTTATATGTATTACCTTTAAATACTCGGAAACAGTGCAATATGCTGTCCAATAAGAAAAGGGGGATTGAACTATGCATCCAAATGAATCAGCTGAAGATTATCTTGAGACAATACTTATGTTAAGTAAGCAGTTACCTGTTGTTCGTTCTGTTGACATCTGTAACGAACTTAATTATAAAAAATCATCTGTCAGCGTTGCCATGAAGCATTTACGCGAAAAAGGACATATCATTGTGTCTGACGCTGGATTTATCACTTTAACATCTTCCGGCAAAGCTATTGCTGATATGATATATGAACGCCACATGTTCTTTACTACATGGCTTGCCGAACTTGGCATACCGGAAGATATTGCGAAGGAAGATGCGTGTAAATTAGAGCATGATTTAAGCCGTGAAAGCTTTGAAGCTATTAAGTCTTTTGTTAATTCACATAAGTAATTATTTAAGAGGAGATTGATAATAAACCAATCTCCTCTTTTACATTATTGTTTTATTCTATTATTATTCAGTGACCATTGCATCCTGCACAGCCTCCGCTGCAAGATGAGCCATCACCACCTGAACATTTGCATCCGTCAGGGCAACCAATACATTTGACTCCCTTCTTCTTTGCACGGATAATATATGCAGATGCTGCGACTAATATTAAAACAACTATTGCAATAACAATCACATCTATAACATTCAATGGCATAACTAAATAACTCCTTATATGTAAGCTTACTTATTACTATTCAACTCATACTCT
This sequence comes from Lachnospira sp., assembly GCA_017397445.1. Lineage (GTDB taxonomy): Bacteria > Bacillota > Clostridia > Lachnospirales > Lachnospiraceae > Lachnospira. Next base: position 5,376 of record JAFQIQ010000206.1, on the reverse strand, counting down.
TTCTTTAAGTTCTTCTCAGTATTCATAATAACAGCCACAACTATAGCAACCATAGCAATTACTGCAATAAGACCTCCAACAAAACCAGCACCAAGTGTACCTGTTGTAACCAATGTACCAATCTGATATACAAGGAAACCTAATGTATAACCTACTGCAAGCTGAAGACCAATACCCCCCAATAACCACTTCTTGCTCTTAATCTCCGAATTCATAGCTCCTATTGCCGCGAAACATGGAGGTGTGAAAAGGTTAAACATAAGATATGCTAAAGCAGCAACCTTGGTAATTGCAAATACACCTGCAACCTCTGCACCTGCGCCGTCCATAAGGGCCAACTCTTCTGTATCAATCAAGTTCTCAAGTCCCACGTAGCAAACTGCCAATGTACCAACAACATTTTCCTTAGCAATAAAACCTGTAACAGCTGCCGCTGCAAGCTGCCATGCTGTTACACCAACGATAGGAATAAGCAAAACAGCAATTGGATTAGCAATAGAGGCAAGAATTGAATCCTCAGCATTCTCTGCAACTGCAAAAGACCATGTAAATGTCTGCATAAGCTGAACAGCTGTATTGCAAAGGAGAATAACTGTACCAGCCTTTACGATATAAGCCCAACCGCGTGAACACATTGACATAAATGCTCTTGCAAAACTTGGTACCTTGTACTCAGGAAGCTCTATAATAAAGAATGACTTTCTGTTCTTATGTCCTGCAATCTTGTTAACAAGCAATGCACACAAGAAAATAAGTACGATACCAACAAAGTACATTAAAGTACCAACCCATGCAGCATCCTCAAAAAATGCACCTGCAAAAAGTGCAATAACCGGAAGCTTAGCACCACATGGCATAAAAGGTGTAAGCATAGCTGTCGCTCTACGCTCTCTCTCGTTACGAATTGTACGTGCCGCCATAATACCAGGAATAGCACAACCTGTACCGATAACAAATGGGATTACAGACTTACCTGACAGACCAACCTTCTTAAAGATTGGATCAAGTACTACTGTAGCACGTGCCATATATCCACAATCCTCAAGAAGCGCTATAAGGAAGTACATAACCATAACAAGCGGAAGGAAACCGACAACAGCACCAACACCGCCTATTATACCATCAACAACTAATGCCTGCAACAATGGATTGCTTCCTTCCATAAGGCCACCAACCCACTCCTGGAACATCTCTATAAGAGTAACAAGTCCCGGAATAGTTGTTCCATTCTCAAACTCATATCCTTCAGCAATCCATGGTCCGAGCCATGCCTGAGATATCTGGAATACAAGAAACATAACAACACCAAAAATAAGAAGACCAATAATCGGATTGGTAATAATCTTATCTATAGCATCCTGACTATTCTTATTCTTTGTAAGTATCTTTCTCTTCTCTACAGATGCAACTATTCTGTTAACAAACTCAAAACGCTTACGGTCAGCCTTTTCAACCTCAGCCTTACTGCTTAAATCAATATCACCCTGAGTATATGGAGCCTTCTGTCCTTTGCCTGCAAGTCCGATAGCTGTATTAACCACTTCCTTCAGACCTTCTGCTGAAGTAGATACCGTCTTGACAACAGGACATCCTAACTTAGCAGACAATTCATCAGCATTAATTGAATTCTCCTTCTTTGCATTGATATCACTCTTGTTAAGAGCAACAACAACCGGAATTCCAAGTTCCAGTAACTGTGTTGTAAAGAACAAGCTACGACTAAGATTAGTCGCATCAACAATATTAATAATCACATCCGGATTCTCATTCTTTACATAACCACTTGTAATACTTTCCTCTGATGTAAATGGAGACATTGAGTAAGCACCCGGAAGGTCTACTGCAATAACAGTCTCTGCACCATCATAATAGCTCTTCTTTATTGAGCTTTCTTTTTTTTCTACCGTAACTCCGGCCCAGTTACCAACGCGCTCATTTCTTCCTGTGAGTGCATTGTACATAGTCGTTTTACCACTGTTCGGATTACCCGTCATGGCAATTCTCATAACATTTCCTCCTTTAATAATATAAACATTAAGTATATATCATTCTACAAATGTTGACGCGGAATTAGTCTTAACTATATTGAATTAGTTTTGTCTAACCCGCCTTGCTAAAAAAAACAGGCCTTGCAGCGCTTGATCAATTAGACCAAGATCGCTGAAGCAAGTTCTGTGTCAATATTATATCTTCCGTCTTTAACCGCAATCGTCAAACTGTTTCTACGCTTTGCAACAACAGTTACCGGTTCACCACTGTAACAACCTAATGAAAAAAGAAATGCATTCAATTCCTCATCATCTGTTTCAATGTCCCGGATGATATACTCTTCACCTTCCATAGCTTCTGCCAAATTCATAGTTCTGACCGCCTTTCGTATTCCTGTAGCGCAATCTTTAAGAATAACCAGCTAACCCACGTTAGAACAGGCTAACTCCTTGATATAGAATAGCACCGCTTATAAGGTTTGTCAACTAAATTTTTCCAATTAAATTAACCCGCTTTATTTACGCACTCCTTAAGAATTGACTCAAGAGCAGTGGCACTACTGGTATGACATCTGATAACACTGGCATTGGTACGCTCAGCCTCCTCAAGTGCACATTTAACCATCTTATGACATACAGTGTTGGTAAATAACACAATTAAGTCCGGCGAACCTATCTTCTCACGCAGATTACCTGACATCTTCGTAAAAACTTTAGCCTTATAATTATGTTTCTTGCAAATATCCTTATATTTGCGCTCCATACTTTCTACTCCGCCAATTATAACAGCAGACATCCCTCTACACCTCCTGGAAAATGTTGTTTTATCAAGTTAGTCTTAACTAACCGCATTCTATATTAACTAACTATTATAAATGTGTCAATAATTTTTTACAAAAAAATAACTGCTCCGGTCAAAAAATACATTTTGACCATCAGCAGTTATTTAATAATTAATCAAATATCAAGCACCACCAAGTGCCTCGTTAATCTTTGAAAGCAACTCCTTATAGGAAGTCATCATCTTTTCATGCTTTCTTTCTATATAATCGACATCCCTTTGCTTTGCTGCAGTTTCCAAATGGAATGCCTGATCTGAAAGCATCTGTGCTCCTATAGTCTTGGAAGTGCTTTTTAAAGCATGAATCTGTATGCGATACTGTTCCCAATCTTTAGCCTTGTACAACTCGTCCAACTGTTTGTCGCAAGCACCTGTAACATAGGTATTAACGATTTCCTGATATAACTCTTCACTATGACCACAGTATGCAATACCAGCCTTAATATCTAAAAAGTCCAACCGCTCTAATAAAGTCTTTTCATCTTTTTTAGCAGCTACACTCTCTTCTTTTGCATCTTTAACAAGTTCATCAGGTAAAAATCTTACAACAACCTTTTCAAGAACTTTTCCACGCACCGGTTTAGAAACATAATCCACAAATCCAAGTGAAAGATATTCTTCCTCTGCTCCGACAATAGCATTGGCTGTAAGAGCAATTACAGGTATACCAGAGTTTGGATTATTCTCCAATTGTCTTATACGATTCAACGTCTCAACGCCATCCATTTCAGGCATCATATGGTCCATAAATATCATATGATACTTTTTACTCTCAAGCATCTTAAGACACTGCTTTCCACTTGCAGCAGTATCAATATTGACTTTCGTTGTTTTTAAAAGTGCTTTAAACACTTCCAAGTTCATTGGAACATCATCTACTACAAGAATCTCAGCATCCGGAGCCTGGAATGTTTCCTTATAATCTTTGCCACTCTTTACGTGGGATGCAATTTTACTGCTAAAATTCCCCAACGGTTTCTCTGAAACAATTGTCTGTGGAATAGCTACAGTAAATTCTGAACCTACTCCGTACTTACTGGTAACATTGATAGTTCCACCCATGTAATCAAGTAACTGCTTAGTAATAGTAAGACCTAATCCAGTTCCTTCTATGTCACGATTGCTCTTCTCCTCAATTCTCTTAAAAGAGTCAAATAAAACCTTCAGACTTTCTTCCTTAATACCTTTACCTGTATCCTTTACAGATACACAAAACAAAATATCGGCATACCCGGAACGTTCCCATGTAACTTCCATGGTTACAGTTCCCTTATCCGTATATTTCACCGCATTAGTAAGAAGATTAACTATAATCTGACGAACTCTTACTTCATCGCCATAGAGTCTCGACGGAACAGATTCATCATTTTTAAATATTACTTCCAAATCCTTATTCTTCGCACGTGTTGAAATAAGATTATAACAATCATTAAGCAGTGACATAACGCTGTACTCCGAAGGAATAATTTCCATCTTTCCGGATTCAATCTTTGAAAAGTCCAAAATGTCATTGATTAATGACAGCAGTGTATGCCCTGCATTTTTTATGTTAGAAGCATATCCTCTAATAGTTTCATCCTGACATTCTCTGAGAATCATCTCATCCATACCAAGCACTGCATTAATCGGAGTTCTGATTTCATGTGACATATTAGCAAGGAAATCACTTTTGGCCTGATTGGCACATTTGGCCTCATCTACAGCAGCCTGCAGCTCCTTGTCACGCTGAAGTAACTGCGCCCTTTGCTTTCCATATATGTAATTACTATACTTAAAAACACTACCAATAATACATGTTGCAAAAAAAATTGATTGAGCAATATCAATAGCTACCAATGTGTCACTTTCAAGCTTAACAATGTACTGTGGATACATAATTTCGAAAACAACACATCCCATTTCCATCAGAAAACTTAAAACAAACATGATTATTGCTGTTTTTCCACGTAAAACCAACCATACTAACAGCAGTGCCAGCATCTGCCATATAGGCATTCCGCTGTGCAGCCCACCGTTATACATATACATCATTGGCATACATACCGCATTAATAAATATAGCAGTTCCTATCGTCGCCTGCGTAGGTAAATTAATAATATTGGCCATCCATAAAAAGAACACTATTACCAATAACATCGTAGCCAAAACCGCATTGCCTATTGCGTTCGTACCTACAATCAGACACACTATGAGTGATAAACTTCCTCCCAAAAGCAATGTTAACAAAATAAGATTTAATAACTTATGCCATATCTCAAGTTCCTCGCTAAACAGCAAATGATGTATAAAATCTTTGACCTTTTTTACCATAGGCATCTCCCCCTATGCTTAAACTAATTAATTGTACTTTGCTCTTAACGCTTCAAATGCTTTAAATGAACGCTTTATCATATCCTCATCAACGCAGTAAGAAATTCTTACATATCCCGGGCAACCAAAATCTGTTGCTGAAACCAATAACAAATCTTCTGCTTTAGCTTTCTCACAAAATGCTTCAGCGCTCGGTTCCAACGCTTTAACAAACATATAAAATGCTCCATCAGGTTT
>JAFQIQ010000205.1 GCA_017397445.1 Lachnospira sp. | reverse complement strand
CCTCTTTCCCCAACTCTTTAAGCGTAACCGGTAATGTTATATTACTTAATCCGCTTCCTCTAAATGCATTATCCTCAATCACCTCAACATTCTTCAAGTCAATACTTTTAAGTTTATATGTACATAAAAATGCTCTCGCCTCTATGGCTTTTACAGTATCAGATAAAACTATGGATTCTATTTCATAATCATTTTCAAAAGCAGATTCAGCAATACGCTTCACTCCATCCGGCACCACAATATTCTTTTCTTGTCCAAGATATCCACAAAGAGTTCCATCCTTAGTAATAACAAAATCATCATTACCATTCCAACCATAGTTAATTGCTGTAACAATTCCACTTGAAGCGCCTACAGAAAAACTTTTTCCTTTATACCACAATCCAAACGACTGCCCTGGACACAAATCATAAAAATATGCATACAAAGTTATATCATTATTAAAAACAAACGACACATAGCAATCCTGCTCCGAACACGCATCTTCTGTACCTCTATATCTTATGTGCTCCAATTCTTTCACTGGCAAAAATGTAGACAATCCATTGATAACTAAATTCCCATTATAATCTATTCCATAATCAGCATCACAATCCGGATCATCAGATATTATCACGTAATCAAAGTTCTCACCTGACATATCACCAACTTTTTTAAAAGTCTCCCTTAATTTTTCAACATATTCTTTTACTTCCATAGTATCTTCCTCCCTATATCCCCGCCTTTGCAATACATTTTACACAAAGGCAGGGATAAATCATTAACCTTACCACAAGAATTGAGATAGTAGTTATCTCCAAAACTTAAAATTCAATAAAAACATCTTTGAACTTGTCTTTTTTGCAATTTTCAAACCACAACTTGGACACACCCAACCACCATAAGGTGCCATTTCCCAGCGGCTAACCTCATTCATACCTGTTCCACAATTCGGACAATTCATACTCGTTGCCTCCTCTCGATTTTATATCGGCATAACATTCTCAGGACATATATCCTATTAGACATCGCCTACATAATATATCTAAACCAACTCCAATTTTATCGCACAAATCTAAAAAAAAGCAAAAATCCACTCATATTTACTATCATATCACAAGCACTCAATACCTGTTAAAATTATAACACATTCACATTTATACTTCAAGATATCACTTCAAAATCATCACAAAAAAAAGCCACAAACCTCTCGGCTCGCGACTTCTCTCGTTGGTTTATTAAGCCTGCTAATCTCCGTATTCAGACTCGGATTAGAGCTTGGACATAAAAAGCGAAACAACCGCCCTTCTCCCAAAAAGTAAGCGGTTGTTACAACTTGTTTATTAATCGGGACTAACCGTCTATCGGTATCACCCTATCTGTATTCTTATTATATCCTTTCAATTCTTTTTTGTCAACTGGCAACTACGCAAATCCCCATTCATCTTGCGACAATAATCGACCAAATCCCCCTTAAATGCATTTAACTTTCCTCACACCTTCTCCATATACCTCGCCGGCACTTCCCCGGTCAGCCACACGCCATTCTCCGATCTGTAGAACTCGTATCCGTCCCTTTCCATCGCACCGCTGTTCACTTTATAAACCACCGGTTTGCCGTGTCTGCTTCCCACATTTACAGCGGTATCGTAGTCACTTGACAGATGCACATGCAACCTTGACTTAGGACGTAAGCCCTGCTCGTCTATGGAGCTTACATACTTTTCGCCGGTTCCATGCCACAGGAAATCCGGTGGTGTGCATCGTTTAAGTTCCACATCCACATTTATTGAATGACCCTGATTAGCACGTATCTTTGTCTTGTCTTCATTGAAACTGTAACGCTTTTTATTGTTGGTTGCTACTATCTCTTCAAGCAACTCCATGTCTATCTTGCGCCCTGCCGCATTCATTCCTGCAAGCAATTCCTGCACATCCGCCCAGCCATGCTCATCCAGCGTTATTCCTATGGCCTCCGGATGATGACGCAATATGTAACTTATGTATTTTCCCAATGAAACCTTATCACTCATAATTTTTCTCCTTTAATTCTTAACACAAACTATGTATTTATATATTTTTCATCAACTTTCTATTGCAATCAACAATAAAGTATATTAAAATATACATATGGGTGATACCTAGACGATAGGCGGTTAGTCCTTCACCAGAGGGACTGTGACCCTCTGTTTACATAGAAATCCGAAAGGAAATTTATCGCAGGAGGGTTAATTTTATGGATATACTGGAAGTAATCGGCTTATTAAGCCTTCTAATTTCAGTATTCAAACTCGGATTAGAGTTCGGACATAAAAAGCGAAACAACCGCCCTTCGACCAAAAAGTAAGCGGTTGTTACAACAACTTATAACTTTGGACTAACCGTCTATCGGTATCGCCCTTTTCTTTTTCATTATATTCTCTTTTTTCCGCTATGTCAATTATTTATTTTCTATATCTCCACATTTTATTTATGTAATATTTTTCACACATAATACTCCCTGTAATCATTCAAACACAGACACCCCAGTCTTCCTCCTTCACCGCGTTTCCTGTAACCATTGCCACAGTCAATTACATAGACATTACCGGGATCATTGATCCATATCTGTGCTTTCGTAGGAACCGCCAACGAAAACTCTTTAAGTATCCTCATAGTAGGATAATGTCCCACCACCGATATTACGCCCTCGATTCCATTCCTTAGAAAGTCATAATACCCTTCGCCATCCATTAGAAAGAATCCCTTTGACTCTTTCTCCGGCTGACTTGAAGCCTGTGCGTGCACCAATTGAAACTGCCTTCCATCTACCTCAACATTAACATATAAAGGCATAGCCTCAATCCACTCCGTAAGCTCCAGCAGTTCCTTCTCATTCATACTCTTAAGCAATTCCACATACGTGTTGTAAAAGTATGGCATCTTGATGCCTCGCTGATGCCGTTCAAATATATATTTAGCAAGCCAGTCATCATGATTTCCTTTAAGACACACTATATTGGAATATTTACGAATCTCCTCATACAGCTCCTTGGGTTTCGGACCTCTGTCAAACACATCACCAACTATGTACAACATATCCTCCGCCTTAAAGTTTATGAGAGAAAGCATTTGCTTAAAAGAATCCGCATCGTTATGAATGTCTGATATGCAATAGATTCTTGAATTCATAAAAAAGTGCCTCCCTTCACCCTTTTAATATCACAATCTCCTCCACTCTCAACTTTCTCGCATCACTCCCCCAATATTTTCATCAATTCTTCCACTATCTCCGCTGCCACAGCCAGCTTGTACGCAAGTCGCGTAGGCTGCACCGGAAGTTCTCTGTAATAATCAGTCACCACTCCATCAAAACTAATAGCAAAGTACACCTGCCCCGGTACTGAGGATTCAGGGTTGGCCGGATCAACATTGCCCATAGTGCCGGTTACACCGATTCCTATATTGGCATCGTATGCCTTTCTGCACGCCTCCGCCATTGCTCTGGCAGTTTCCTTAGAATACACCGTGTAAGTCCCGATAACCTCTGCCGGTACGCCCTGCATAATCTTCGCCTCATTGCAATATGTGACAAATGCACCTTTCATAACCGCAGACGAACCTTCTGTGTCTGTAATCAGCGATGCAATCTGTCCTGATGTGGCACTCTCCATAGTAGTAATCGTAAGTTTCTTTTCAATTAACGCAAGCGTTAGCTTTCTGTATGCCTGACGGATATTTTGTTCATTGTATATTTTCGTCATATCTTAATCACTCCTCTTCTTTTTATTATTATAACCCATAGTAACCTATTTTACAGTAGGTTATTATGGGTTATTTCCATTTTTATTCTTATATTTCTTTTCCAGCCAATATTTCTTTATAATCTTCCAGATTCTTCTTTAGCAGTGCCGGAGTATCTAATCCGTACGGACATTTGCTCTTACACTGACCGCATTCAAGACATTGTTCAATCAGCATCATCTTTTCCTGGGTCTGTGGTGTGAGCTGAGCGGCCGATGGCGAACGACGAATCAGCAGGCTCATTCTCGCACAATTGTTAATCTCTATCCCCACAGGACATGGCATACAGTAACCGCATCCACGGCAGAACTCGCCAAGCAGCTCCTGTCGATCCTTTTCTATAAGCGCCTTTATCTCCTCTGTCATAGCAGGCGGATTGTCTATGTACGACAAGAACTCATCCAGCTCCGACTCTCTCTGCACCCCCCAGATAGGTAACACATGCTCGTACTGCGCAAGATAAGCATATGCAGCTGCAGAATTAGTTATCAGTCCTCCTGACAACGCTTTCATGGCGATAAAGCCCATTCCTGCTTCCTTACATCTGTTTACAAGCTCTATATCCTTTTCTGTTGCAAGGTAGCAGAACGGAAACTGTAAAGTCTCATACAAACCGCTCTCAATTGCCTCCATAGCCACATTTAGTCTGTGATTAGTTATACCTATATGTCGCACTATACCTTTCTCTTTCGCCTCTAACATAGCCTCGTAAAGTCCACTGCCGTCCCCCGGCTTAGGACACCATGCCGGATTGTGAAACTGATATATATCAATGTAATCAGTCTGTAACCTTTCTAAAGAAGTATTTAAGTCCTTCCAGAATTCCTCGGCATTTTTCGCACCGGTCTTAGTTGCGATATAAACCTTTTCCCTCATACCGGCAAATGCAGCACCGACCTTCTCCTCGCTGTCTGTGTAATATCTTGCCGTATCATAAAATGTCACGCCATGCTCGTAAGCCTTCCTAAGAAGCCCCACAGCTGCGTCCTTTGATATTCTCTGAATCGGCAACGCACCGAACGAATTCTTTTCAACAGTTATTCCTGTTGAACCCAATGTAACTTTTGTCATAATATCTACCTCTTACATCCTCGTATTCTCAATAACCCTGCCTATATTTACCTTGTAAGCATCCATAGCTTCCACAATTCCTGCCACAGACTTCTGGTTATCCACTGAAAATCTGCTCATTTCACCGACTCTGCTATTCAATTCTCTGAATATACTGTCTACTTCCATAACATTGCAATTCTGCTCTTCTATATTCTCATAGAGTGAACCAAATTGTTCAGTAAGATTCTCAAAATTATTCTGCAACGCCTTCATGGTAGCATCCGACTGGTCTAAAGCCTGTCTGCTTTCAATCAACTGCTCACTGGTCATGGCAACCTGCTCTCTAAGCTCTCCCACAACCTCTGTAACCTTTTCAGAGAATTGTGTACTTGTAACAGAAAGCTTTCTCATCTCCTGTGCTACCACTTCAAATCCAATTCCCGCTTCACCGGCCCTTGCAGCCTCTATAGACGCGTTAAATGAAAGTGTTGTAGTGTTGAATGAAATATTATTAATCTGCTCCGTTATCTTTGATACTTCTTCCATCTTAAGCTGCATAGCCTCAAACACGCTATTTGCATTATTCACTATATCACTTACCGTTTTAAGCTGCTTTGTCATAGCTTCCATACTCTCGCGGTTGTTGTTAAGAGCCAGCTCAAACTTTCTAACTTCACCATTAAGCTCATTAATATTCTGCTCTGTCACAACAATCTTTCCGTGAACATTCTCGCAACTTTCTGCAATCTCATTAGTTCTGTCAACTATAGACGCTGAACCTTTCTGAAGCCCCTTAGTGTTATCATCAATCCGGGCTGAAGACTTTTCAAAATCTTCCTGCAACTTATCTCCCATCTCTCTCATGGAAGCAAGCACATTTTCCGATTCAACAGCTCTTTCATCGTTAATTGCAACAAATGCTTTGCCACGCTTAATTGTCTGATAGAAAAGCTCTGCCGCCAGCATAAATACAACTACGCAAAGTATGTACTGGGAAAGCCCTCCTGACTTTTCCGGATGTATTATATACATAAGAATAAGGCAAACATCTGATAAAAGAATCTGTATCCTTGTTATCTTGGTTTCCATATAAAGTCCTGCCATACCTATACACGCCAGATACAACGAAAAGTCGTCACTATAAGATGCACCGCTAAAAAGTGATATAAGGAATATCATAAACACTATACTTACTGACACTACTAATTCTCTTACATTACTTTCAACCTTCTTTACGCGCATCGCAATCATAGTTGCGCCAAACACCACTAATGTCAAACCTATAACTACAACTCCGGCAATATTCTTTCCAATTACATTCTTTAAGAAAAAAACACCTGCTGCAATAACAGTAACCCACACCATCATCTTATAAATAGCAAGTCTGGAAATTGGTTTCCTAACCCTTTTTATCTTTTCGGTACTTACATTATCCTCTGCCACATTAACATTCTGCATATTACGCCTCTTTCTGCCTTTATCAAGCTATAAACAAATGTATTGATATTCAGTTACACACGAAATATTTACTACATTTTACCAAATTATCACAGTTTTTTCAATACTATTTTACAGCAAGCTTATGCATCTCCTCCGTTGCAAAAGATATCTTAGTTATGACATCCCTCTTGCTAAGATAACACCAGAAACTGTCATCAGGAATTGACACATCAACACAATCCCCATGACCCAAATAATCGTACTCTATATGCATACTTTCAAGGCTCTTCGCACTTCTTACTAACTCATAATCTTCACCGTAATACTTGCATCTGATAATAGTCTCCGTTGGAGTCTGAATGAATTTGCCTTTACCCTGCTTGTAAAATCTCCACGCATTTGGAAGAGTTTCTACTCTCACATCATCTTCAAAATAATATGTGCCTTCCTCTATTTCTTTACGCACACACTCACGTTCCCAATTACTCCAATCCGGAATATGTGCAAATCGAGTCCTGCCGTCCTCTGCCTCAAGTCTTCCGTACTCAGTCATAACCCATGACTTCTTACAACTGTCACACCAGAGTCTTATACCCTCTGAATACATCTTACCTTCCGTTCCGCATTCACAACATTTGTAAAGAAGAGAATGCAAACCATTGGCTCTTGTAGGGTGGTCAATCTTTAACTTATTGTCATACTGCCACTTAAAATCATCATATTGAAAATGTTCCCTAACCCTTTCATTTATCTGAGCCGCGGTGATTGACTTCATCTCCTGCGCAGTCACAATCTGCTCCATAACTGCTTCCACATAAGTTTTCTTATTCTTTTTGTTCCACTGCGGACATGTTACAAAATTTCCGTGAATTTTCAATACCACCACCGGTACTTTCATAAGTTTCGCCATCTTCCCCACTGAATCCGGCAGATACGATGTGCATCCGTCAAGAGAATATCTTGCCTCCGGAAATAGTACGAATATATTCCCCAAATCATGCAGGCAATACTTTATATTCTTTATAAGATTGGTATCCGTGATAAATTTACGTGTTCCAAGAACACCCAAAGAACGCATAAGCGGTTCAGTATAAGTCTTAAACCCCTCAAGCGTCATAACATTATTAATTCTATGTGGATGCGTGGCCTTTGCCATAATATTAAAGTCGACCATAGACGAATGTGTAACCAGTAATAGATACGGTCCCTTCAAACCTTTCATATTGACTTTCTCCAGTTTAAGTTTGCGTTTTCTAAGATCAGGCCAGCTGATAATCCACTTAGCCAGCCACATAATCGGTGTAGGACTGATTGGTTTTTTCGCAAAATCAAACCTTTTAATCTTATCTTTATTCATATTAATCATCTCCCGAACTAAACATATGCATTATTATATCACATTTTATAGTAATATGCAAAAAGGATTGAACTATGTAAAATATTACATAATTCAATCCATATAATTACTCTGTTAATAACAACGCTGTCAGCTCCGCCACCGTATCTACGATATAATCCGCTCCAGCATCCTCTAGCTCATCCGGTGCTGCATATCCAAAACGCACGCCTACAACCTCTACTGAAGCTTCATGGGCTCCATTGACATCCTGGTCTCTGTCTCCGACCATAATGGCATCCGCCTTTAATTCCACAACATCCTTACCGGTCTTTTCTGCCAGTTGTCTGAACACTTCTTCGATAACCTCATGCTTATGCTTTCTTGTACCATCCAGCTCACTTCCCACTGCAAAATCAAGATACTTTGCCAGGTCAAAATGTTCTATAATCTGCTTCATAAAAATCTGCGGTTTACATGTCGCCAGTATCAAAGTCTTTCCGGCAGCTTTAAGGGTTTCAAGACATTGTGGAATACCATCAAGCACCGCATTTTCAAAAACACCTTTATCACGAAATCTTTCTCTGTACTTATCCACGGCTTTCCATGAATCCTCTTCACTAAGTCCGTGAAACTTCTTGAAACTCACATCAAGAGGCGGACCAATATAGCACTCAAGATTATCGAGATTAGGCTCATCTATGCCAAATGATGCAAGTGCATACTGAGCACACTTTGTAATTCCTTCCTTAGGGTCAGTAAGCGTACCATCCAAATCAAGTAAAATATACTGCTTATCCATCACTTAGTCCTCCAACAAATCCTTATAATTCTCTACATATACATCACACACTTCACGTATTCTTTTTTCATCCTTTAACGAACCATTATCAGCAATGGCAACAGTAAAGAAATCCCCAGACCTTGCACCTTCAACAGCTCTCACAATATCCTCAAAGACTACGCATGCTTCCTTAGAAACTCCGGCTTTTTTTGCTGCCAGCTCATAAACATCCGGAAAGCCCTTACCTCTTTCCACTTCATCAGTTTGTGTAAAATCATCAAACAGTTCATATATGCCATTACGCTTCAGACACGGTTCATACAAAACCCTGTCAGAGGATGTTGCCACCACCAGCTTTATGCCTTTTTTCTTCAACATCTCCAAATACTCTTTCGCATATGGCTTCAAACATATGTTATATGTGTACTCCTGTATAGCCATGTCGTACCACTCTTTAACTATATCCTCCGGTTTTTCATCAAGGCCAAATCTTTCTACTGCATACACAGCACCACTCATAAAATTATGAGTCTTTATGGCTTCCATAAAGTCCTTCGGAACCTCTATTCCACGTTTTCCCAGAAACTCAATATCAATCTGCTCCCACACACCTGTGGAATTAAGCAAAGTGCCATCCAAATCAAGGATGGCACATTTAAAATCAGCTAATTTAAAATCATTAATTGTCAAATCAATTACTCCATAACTGTAATTCTATTATGCTTGTCTTCTACTTCCATCTTTTCTGTCAATGGCTTAAGAAGCTCTGTGTAGTACTCATTGTAAAGAGTTGCTCTGATAGACTCATCATTATCCTTGTCATATTCTCTCTCTACAAAGTAAACTACCTGATACTGATAATTAGTCTTGTCCTCAAGAACTGTCTTATCATCTTTCTTTCTATCCTTATTGAACAACCAGTCAGACTCTGTTGTACTAAGAGAGCCCTTATAAATATCCTTCATAAGAGTTGCATCCTCTTTCTTGTACGTCTCAACATCATCCTTTGCTACATAATCAACACAGCCTTCAATAAGTGCTTCAACTGATGTTGCTTCCTTCAAAAGCTCGTCAGCCTTCTTCTTAGCTTCTGCAAGGGCTGTATCGTTCTTTTCTTCTGCTCTTACGAACACTGAATGATATTCTACGCAATCATAATCATCCTTATGCTCTTCATAATACTTCTTTACTTCATCATCAGTTGCCTTCTCATGCTCGTAAAGATGCTCCTCGTAAGCTACTGCTCTCAAGTACTCTTTAACAAATGACTCTGTATTCGACTTTGTTGCATGCTTTCCGAACAAATCCTTATAGTAAGCTCCCACAGACTTTTCTGCATGCTCTGCTTCGTGTTCAAGCTCATGAATAAACTCTTCATAATCCTTGTCTGCATCTGCATACTCAAATCCATGCTCATCAGCGAGCTTATTCAACGCCTTGTACTCCTTAATTGTTGCAAGTGTTGATGTACCAAAATAATCAAACCATGAATTCTTATCTGAATAATCCTGAACCTTATCACTCTTTGTTGTATCGTAACCAAGGTATGATACGAAATAATCAAGGTATGTCATATCACCATATAATGTCTGAGAAACAATGCTATTCTTAGTAAGCGAATAATACATATCGAACTCAATCTGGCTAATTGACTCACCATCAATCTTTATGTACTCCTTATAGATTCTGTTAACATTAAACACAGTTGCAATCACCAAAGATACTAAAGCAACTACCAATACTGTAATACTTGTAATCTTAAATATCTTTCTTGTTCTGGCTTCTTTCTTCTCTTCAGCCTTTCTTCTCTGCATCTTTCTGTCGTATTTCGTAAGCACCTTTTCTTCCTTTGCTTCCGTTACTTCAACATTTTTCTTAGTTTCCTTGCTCATAACTTCCTCCATACGTTACTTTTTGTTGCACATTATTGTTAAGTATACCACAAAGTTATACTTTCTGACAACCTCTGATTGTATTTTTAAGTGAATAAATCGTGAAATAAAAAAGCGGAACTGTGTATACATAATACAAAGTTCCACTTTTATACATTTTAATTTGCCATATCATCCACAGCATCTTTTACTTTAGTTGCAGCTTCCTGCACCTTAGTTGCCGCATTTGTCGCCATTTCTTCTAATTTATCCTTGGCATCTGTCACAGCCTCTTTTACATCTGTCGCCGCCTCTGTGACAACCTCCTGAATCACACCCGGATTGTCGTTTCCATTATCAGTATTACTCCCGTCGTCGTTATTATTCTTCTTTCCGCATCCAACAACAACTCCTGTAACTAATACCAACAGTAACGCAATCAATAACATCTTCTTTTTCATACTATGTCCTCCGAATTATATTTAATACGGTACTAGTATTTCCCAAAAAATGTTATGTATTCAACAAATTATTGATTTTGCAATTGTAACAATCTGCTAACATGCTTATACAACAGTCCGGTAACAGTTCCTACTATAACTGCTTTAATAAGATTAAAAGGCACAACCGCCAACATTACAAAAGTAGCAATATTACTAATCGCCGGTGTTATATCGCTTCCCTGCTTAATAAACGCTTCAATTGGAACACCATAAAGCTCCGAATACTTAGGAAGAAGATACAAACCATTCATAAGTCCTCCTACAACAATAAGTGTCAGACCACCTGCCACAAGTCCTATAATAGCACGCTTCTTATTCTTTTTTGTATGGTAAATAACTGATGCCGGCACAACAATACAGCAACCCATAATAAAGTTAGCAAAATCACCAACAAATGCTGTTGATGTACCCTTTAAACAAAGCTTTAAAAGTATCTTTACCGCTTCCATCACAACACCTGCAACAGGACCGTACATAAATGAGCCTATAAGTATCGGTATTTCACTCAAATCCATCTCATAAAAGCCAGGGGCTATAAAAGGTATAGGGAACTCAAAATACATAATAACTACGGCAAGGGCTGAAAACATCGCCATAACTACTAATTTATTGACCTTCGTCTTTCTTGACGAAAACTTTGCACCGGTGCTTTTTTCAATTAACTTTTCACTCACCAATGCCAAAAGATAGACACCTACCATCATTGCAAGGGATATCAGCAAAAACTGAACATTCTCCTTCGCACTCTCGATAAGCTTCGCAAAGGAACCTCCTGCGGCTCCCAAACATACGTAATTAAACATAATTACTCCTCCATTCGCTTCTTTCATCCAGACTTTACTGTCGGTCTAAGATTCTCACTTAGTCAGCTTTTCGCTCGCGGACTTGTTGCCTTCACACATCACCGCCGGTCAAGAATTGGCATAACTGCCTCACTTTGCCCTGAAGTTCAGAGTTTCACTCTCGCTTCATATTAAATTGTAAAAGACTTATTAACGTCGACTTCATTACTCTAACATAATAGCAGACCGTCGTCAAGTACCGGTCTGCTATTACTTAAATTAATACATATCACCCCATGGCTACAACTCTGTCCGCCCTCTCAATTGTCGATGTCCTGTGTGCTATCATAATAGTCGTCCTGTCTTCACACAATCTCTCGATTGCTTCATTAACCAGTCTCTCTGACTCATTATCCAGTGCAGAAGTAGCTTCATCCAACAAAAGCAATGGAACATTCTTATAAACAGCTCTCGCAATAGCTATTCTTTGCTTCTCACCACCGGAAAGCGTATTTCCACGCTCTCCAAGTACCGTATTATATCCTTCAGGCAATTTCATAATAAACTCATGTGCATTGGCAGCTTTAGCAGCCTCAATAATCTTATCCATAGATGCCTCCCGGATGGAGTCATGCTTGCCGAAAGCAATATTTTCAGCAATAGTAGTTTCAAAAAGATATGGTTCCTGCGGAACATATGCAATCCGCTCCCTGACTTCCTTATAAGACATGTTTCTGTAAGACCTTCCTTCCAGGACAAATGTACCTTTTTTCGGTGGATAGAACCCTAATATAAGCTTAACCAGTGTACTCTTACCACAACCTGACTGTCCTGTAACGGCAACAAACTCACCTTTTTTTACTTCTAAGGAAAAATCCTTCAAAACTTCCCTTTCTTCAGTATAACCGTAACTAACATCTTTTACAGAAAGAATATTATCTGAAAAAGCCAACCTATTATCTGTCGTTGTTTCTTCCACATACCCCTTTGATTCTTCTTCTAACGCAAGAAAATCATATATTCTCTCTGCGTTAGCAACACAACTCATCATCTGCGGTATATACTTACCAACCTCCAAAACCACACGTCTAAAAGAACCATATATAGTATAAATAGCAGTAAGTTCTCCCATATTTGCAAGATTATTAGATACAAACAACACACCTACTGCAAGAAAAGCTAAACTGCTAAGTAAATCGCACATACTGTTAATACTTTCCAAACCTGCACTAATATAGTTTGTCTTTTTCTGTACCTTATAACATTCTTCATTAGCTATATCATACTCTTCCAAAGCCTTATGTCCTGCAGGAAATATCTTAATAGTCTCCATACCGGATAATATATTAGTCAGTTTCTGTGTAAGCCCTGTGTTCTTTGAAGATAATTTGCCGCCATAAGTTTTCATCGGTTTCATAAACAAGCCGTTTACTACCAGAGAAAAGGCACTTAAAGATACAAGACACAAAGTCAGTTGCCAATTCAATACAAACATAGGTATTGCATATATTATGGTTGACAGTACTGCATCTGCCAATCTTCTGAATCTCGAACCGTAAATATCCCCTGCCTTTTCCATATCATAAACAAGCTTAGACATAAAATCGCCACTATGCTTATTTTCATAATAAGACACCGGCAGTCTCAGAACTTTTTCAAACACCCGTTTTTCTACCCTTGCGATTCCACGCTTGGCCTCTATATTATATCTTACAATTCCGAATCTCCACACGAACATCGAAAGCACTATTACAGCAAAGTTAATTACCACGGTTAATAACAGACCTTCTGTCTCTTTAGTCTGTGCTGCTGTCATAACATTTTTAACAAGCCATGCATTAGCAATCATACTGCCAGCAAACCCCACTGTTGACACAAAAACTGCCAACAGATACACAGGAAGTCTTTTTCCCATAAGCCCCATAAACCACACAAATATATTAGGTTTCTTCATAACCGGCAACCTCCTCTCCATGCATAACACTATATATGCCATCTGATGCAAGCAACTCATTATGTGTGCCTGCCTCTGCAACTACACCTTTATCAACCACAAAGATTCGATCTGCATTCTGTATGGTCGATAATCTGTGTGCAATAATTATAACGGTTTTACCGACTGATATACGCTCAATAGCTTCCTGCAACAGTTCTTCTGTTCCCGCATCAACTGCCGCTGTAGGTTCATCAAGTAACAAAATCGGTGCATCTTTTAAAAATGCTCTTGCTATTGACAACCTTTGGCGCTCACCACCTGATAATCTGACACCACGTTCTCCAACCATAGTATCATAACCATTCGGCAACCCCATAATAAACTCATGTATATTAGCCCCTTTACATGCTTCTATAACTTCTTCCTTGGAAGCTTCCACTTTACCAAATGCAACATTTTCCCATATAGTCTGTGGGAAAAGAAATACATTCTGTGACACATACGAAAAGCACTCCCTCGCGGCACCAATCTCCCAATCCTCAAAGCTATGCCCAAAGAGACTGTAGTCTCCGCCGTTCTTTCTATAAAATCCACATAACAATTTAAAGACCGTACTTTTTCCTTCTCCCGAACCACCTGCAAAAGCCACAGTCTGCCCTGCTTTAATCTCAAAGCTCATACCACGTAATACATCTCTTTCGCCGTCATAAGAAAAAGTTACATTATCCCATTTCACTGCTATATTGCTTAATTCCTGCTTACTATATGTATGAGTACCACTTTCCTCAATTTCCTGAGCATATATCTCCTGAACTCTGTTTAACGCAACATTCAGTTCTCTTATATCATTCACACAAAAAACTATATTTCCTAAAGGCCACACTATTCTTTTAAGTAAAATACTAAAAGCAAGCATATCTCCGGTGGTCATTCTTCCCTGTATAGTTTCATATAACGCAAACATATAACACAGCACAACAGGAATTGTATTCATAGTATGTCTTAACACATACCCCATAGATGTAATCTTAGTACTTTTGCACCCTTGCTCTGCAACATCATCTATGTAGTAATTGATTTTCTTCTGCATAGCATTTTCAAGATTATAACTTCTTACAACTTCAATTCCCTGAATTGCATCAAAGGCCACCTGTGTTCTCATATCAATACTGTTTCTGCGCTTCTTAACAACAGAAGTAAGTCTCTTAGACAAAACATCTGCAGCATAAAGAAGCAACGGATATGTAGCATACAACACAAGCACAAGCCATACATCCATATTTAAAAGATACACGGTTACTGTGACAACTATCGCCAAATCAATTATTAGTTCCGGCATCACTTCAGAAAAAAATCTTCCCACCTCATTAATATCAGATACCAGCTTAGTCATAATACTGCCCGTACCCTTTTCATCATAGTACTTATACGGAAGATGTACTAACCGGCTGACAATTTTCCCCTTAACATCTCTTTGAACTTTTGCACTATAATTATTTCCCGACACGCTTTTTATGTATGTCATAATAGTACCCACTACAATCAAAACAGTTATTGGTACAAACAATGACTTAAAATCAACAGCTTCACCGGCTATAAAAGTATCCGTTGCTCTAGCAAGATAGTCATTACCCGCAATAACTGCCACATTAATTATTATGGCACTTATTATATAAACAACAAGTAAACCGCCATGCTTCACTCCTGTTTCCCAAAATATATTCTTCTTATTTCGTTTATCTACCATTGTAACTCTCCTTCGCACCATACAATTTCCCCGTCCATTTTGCTATTACTCTTAATAGCTCCAACAACACAGCATTTGTGGTACTTTTCAATTATTTTTAAAGCTTTATCAGCACTATCCTTTGGCACTGCCAGAATCATCCCCACGCCAAGATTAAATCTGTAATGAAAACGGTTATTTCCAACCAGATCAAGACTTTTAAGATATTTGTACATAGGATGTACAGGTATTGACGACAGGTCCACGCACAATCCTAACCCATCAGGTATAATACCCGCATACAATCCCGGATGAAACATAGTTGAATTAATTCTAAAAACACCATTCAATATACCTTTTTCCTGTAACTCCTTTACTGCATGTACACATGGACTTGCAGGTTTAAGAAGTTCTTCCGGCAGATACGTTCCATCCTCAATTATTTTATAGGCTATCTCCGGCTTTTTATTTAACATTACCCGCACAAAAGGATACGAACTTGCTTCAACACCATCCATAATAATTCCTATTGCCACATCACCTTCACGTATTGCATCACCTTTGATAATATCTTTGCTATCACATGCTCCAATTAAAGAAGCTGTTATCTCATACTCATTATCGTTATAATTAACAGGTTGTGCCGATATACCCATTCCTGCAAAAATCACTCCATTTGCCTCACATGCCTGCTTGAAACCCTTTACCATATTTCTCAATCTGTCCTGGGAAATATTCCCACACACTACATGGGCCTTCATTAACTTCGGCATAAAACCAAATCTTAAAACATTATTAATTGCCGTCGCAGTGACATCCATACATATCTCTTTATCGCAATTACGTTCTATGGCCAGTCTTTGCTTTGAACCCGGAACGCTGGTTTCAATTATGAATACAGGCTCCTCCATATTCGCTGTATCCATCTTAAACACTACCGGTGCCATAAAGTGTGCCAAAAGGAGATTTTCATCCTTCGTCACCATTGAATTAATCTCTTCTTTTAAGGCATACAGTTTTTTTGTATCCAGTCCCGTATCCATATAACAGATATCCCTATTTTCCAGTGCTACATCACTAAGTATTGAATCCACACTCACATCGAGGACTTTTGCCAGTTCATACACCATCTCCAATGTTGGCAAACTTATACCCGATTCCCACTTAGATACACTTTGTGCTGATATATTCAGCATCTTTGCAAGTTCCTTCTGATTAATCCCTCTATGCTTTCTATAAGCTACTATGTTTTTTCCCACTACATTTTTATCTAACATACTAAAATCCCTCTTAATCCTTTTTTACAGCAACCGGTTGCTTTACGTAAATACTACACTCTACCCATCTAAAACACAATCACTTTTATGCATATATATTTTCTCACGCTCAACCGTCAGTTGATTTTCCTTCCTATATAAAAAACTGTGGCATCATAATTATGACACCACAGTTCTAACTTAATTATAATATTTTTTTAACCACTGACCAATAAGCTCTACTGCTTCTTTTATAGTTTCTACAGGAAGCACTAAAGCAAATCTTACATATCCTTCACCGAGATTTCCGAATGCACTGCCCGGAGTACATAATACTCCCGTATTTTCAAGCATTTGCATACAAAAATCATCGGATGTCTCAAATCCCTTTGGAACCGGAGCCCATACAAACATAGTTCCCTCTGAATATGGTACTTCCCAACCTATAGAATTGAGACCGCCGCAAAGTGCATCTCTTCTCTTTTGATATTCCAGACACTGCTTCTTTACGCCCTCTTGCGGACCGTCAAGTGCTGCTATAGCTGCTTTTTGCACTATGTAACTTGTACCATAATCAAACTGCGAGCGTATAGTCTTAAACTTCTTTATTACCTCTGCATTTCCAACAGCAAAAGATATTCTAAGTCCCGTAAGATTATAAGTCTTCGAAAGAGAATTAAACTCAATTCCCACTTCCTTCGCTCCCGGAACTGACAGGAATGAAATTCCCTCTCTTCCATCATATATAATCTCCGAATATGCATTATCATGCACTATAAGTATATTATACTTCTTGGCAAACTCCATAAGCTTAACATAAAAATCCCTGTCCGCACATGTACAGGTAGGATTAAGAGGATATGATACAATCATCATCTTTGCCTTCTTTGCCTTCTCCTCACTTATCCTGTCTAATGCAGGCATAAAATGATTATCCTTATCCAATTCATAATAATCAATCTCTGCATCATTAAGATACGGCCCCATCTCAAATACGGGATAGCCCGGATTAGGAACCAATACCAAATCACCTGGGTTACAAACTGTCATCGCCACATGAGCAAACCCTTCCTGTGATCCCGCCACAGACATAATCTCATTACTTTCGAGATTAACATCATATCTTCTTGCATACCATTTCTTAACCGAATCGATTAGCTCCTTAGTATCTCCAAGGGAATATTTATAATTCTCCGGATCTTTAGAAGCTTCAACCACAACATCCATAACATGCTTTTCAGGCTTAAAATCAGGTGTTCCGACAAAAAGATCATAAACTCTTTTACCTCGTGCCTGCATATCTGCCTTTCGTTCATTAAGTATATTAAAAATGTTAGGTTTGAAACGATTCGCTTTATCTGAAAAATTGAACTCCATCTTAAACCAGCTTTCTACATATCTTTTTCGTAATCATTAAGGCTAGCAATGCTTACCTTAAGCACTCTGTGCCCATTAAGAAGTTTATTCTGAATTCTGATAAAGGATACAACTTCTGTTGTATCTCCTGTTTTGGTGTACATTTCATGCTGATAACACACATAACTCTTCTCAATAAACTGTTCCTTAAGTTCGTCTATAATTGCATTATATTCAACATCCGGAACCAACTGCTTAAATACAAGTCCTGCATCTATATCTTCCTGTGTATAACCAAGAATCTCTGTAAATCCCTCATCAATCTGAAAAATCTTTCCACTTCTCATCTCCATAAGATACTGACTGTATGGAATTGAAATCATACTCTTTTCTGCCATAAGAACCGCCTTTCCTGCCTTTCGGCAATATTAATCATATAGGGCGACTCCTGTCGCCCCATAATTTTGTTACTTTGAAAGAGTTGCAAGTCTTTCTGTTACCTGACCTAACATCTGCTGATACTTAGCAAGTTTCTCTTTCTCTTCATCAATCTTTGCCTGTGGTGCCTTTGATACGAACTTCTCGTTATTAAGCATACCTTCACAACGCTTAATCTCACCTAAAAGCTTCGCCTCTTCCTTCTTAAGTCTTTCGATTTCCTTATCAATATCCACAAGCTCTGCAAATGGAATGTAAATAACTGCATCCGGAATAATTGTTGATACCGCATCCTCCGCAATACCACTCTTATCGTTCTGAATGATTACCTCACTTGCATATCCAAGTGTTGCAAAGAACACTTTACCATTCTCAAATATGTTTCTTACATCTGCATTGCCTGACACAACATAAACAAGTGCCTTTCTGCTTGGTGCAACATTCATCTCAGCACGTAAGTTTCTGATATTTCTAACTGCTGTCTTGATTGTCTCAATAGCATTTTCCTCAGCTGTAAAATTACGCTCCTCTGAGTAAACAGGCCAGTTAGAAATCATAATTGACTCCTCATCCTCCTGAATATTGCAGAAGATTTCCTCTGTAACGAATGGCATGTACGGATGAAGAAGCTTAAGCGAATCAACAAGTACTGTCTTAAGTGTCCAAAGAGCTGCTGCCTTTGTTGTATCGTTCTCGCTGTAAAGACGAGGCTTAACCATCTCAATGTACCAGTCACAGAACTCTTCCCATACGAAGTCATATACCTTCTGAAGTGCAATACCAAGCTCGAACTT
>JAFQIQ010000204.1 GCA_017397445.1 Lachnospira sp. | reverse complement strand
CTTGCTGCTATGAATCCTGATATTAACTATGTGGGAATTGAAAAATATTCCAGTGTTCTTTTGAGAGCAGTAGAGAAGCAGGATGAGTTACAGTTGCCTAATCTTAGATTTATAAGAATGGATGCAGAAAATATATGTGAAGTGTTTGGTAAGTATGAGGTTGATAGAATATATCTGAATTTCTCTGATCCATGGCCAAAGGATAGACATGCGAAGAGAAGACTTACATCAAGACAATTTTTTGCAAGATATAACGAGATCCTGAAACCGGACGGAAGAGTTGAGTTTAAGACTGATAACATGGGACTTTTTGATTTTTCTGAGGAAGAAGTTAAGGAGGCAGGCTGGACTCTTTGTGCCATTACAAGAGATTTGCACAATAATGAAGAGATGGTTGCCGGCAATGTTATGACAGAGTATGAAGAAAAGTTTTCTTCAATGGGTAATCCAATATGTAAACTTATTGCGTCAAGAGGCATATAATATGTAATAAGCATATATGTATCAGGAGTTGCGCTATGAGGCGGGTAGGTGTATTATACAGACTCTCAACAGAGTTATACAAGCGTAAAAAGTTAAATAATCGTATCTTGCGATTTAAGCTTTCCTGGGACGATATATGTCGTTGTTTTATGGACACCAGAAAGCGATAAATGAATATGAATTTTATTACAAAAATGGTGGCAAGCCCAGTAAAATGGCTGTTTTGAAATTGTATTAAAATAAATACATAAAAAAGTTAAAAAAGTACTTGCATTTTTCTTTGGTTTGCCATATAATAACCATTGTGTTCGGCAGGACACAACAAAATAAATAAGCGCGACTAGCTCAGTTGGTAGAGCACCTGACTCTTAATCAGGGTGTCCAGGGTTCGAACCCCTGGTCGCGCACTTGTAGGTCTTATGATTAGCGGATTCGGCTGGTTGTAAGGCTTATTTTTTTGTGTGAAAAAAGACACCATAAAGAATCAGGGTGTCTAGGAATATTAGTTATGAAGAAAATTCACTAAATGTTTCACGCACATTATACATATCTGCATTGTACATGATTTCGATATCTTCATTTGAATAGTTTCAAGAAAGCAAAGATGAATTGATTGTAGAATGCAATGAAGATACGTGGAGAATTAAGACGGATACGCAGGATACATATATACTTTATCATAATAATTATGTCATGGTCAGCGAAAAGGAGCGATATATTACAGCGGGATTTCATGTGCAAAAACATCATCCTCCGTATCTGCCGGGAATATTGCAATATATTGAGAGATATAATTGGCAGAAACACCACATAACCATTTGACAAAATTCCTCTGTAGTGCAATACTTATTACGATATAGTAATCTATACCCTATACATAAGGAGGAACCATGGACAATAATTTCAACAATCAGCAGGGAATGCCGCAGCAAAATTTTCAGCAGCCGATGCAGGGACAGCCGATGATGCAGGGAATGCCACAGAATATGAATATGCAGGGCGGATATTATCAGCCACAGTTTTCAGCGAGAAGGCTTAAGACTAATAGAAGCACAGTTAGCGTGATTTTGTATACGATACTAACATGCGGTATTTACAATTTGATTTTCTATAATGGAATCGGTGATGACATTAATTTTGTTGCCAGTAAGCGAGACGGTAAGAAGACTATGAATTATATATTGTTGTACTTTATAGTTGGACCTCTTACATGTGAGATTGCGACGATTGTGTGGTTTCATAACATTTCACAAAGAATCGGTGATGAGGCAAGGGCAAGAGGTGTTGACACAAGTTTTGGAGCGGGAACATTCTGGATATGGAATGTGTTGGGTGCGTTGATACTTGTGGGACCGTTTGTATACATATATAAGTTATGTAAGACTATGAACAAGATTTGTGAAGATTATAATAATCGCGGATATTAGAATAACAATTAAGGAGTATCGATTGTGGGCATATGTAACGCTTACATTCGATACTCCTTTTATGTATTAATTGAACAATTTATATAACAGACCTTCTTCGAAGTGAATGCTTACGATATCTGAACCTGAAAAGAGTCTTACAAAGTATACAGCAAACAGAGCGGTTGCAACAAAACCACATATTATATTTCGCAGGCGGGAATCAATTGTAAGAACTTCTATTTTTTCAAGGAAAGCTCCTATAGCAAATATAATAATCAGCCACCAAAGTGGGTGATAGTAAAATGCTTTGGCAATATCAAGGTGCAGTACGCTCATTAGTGAACGGGTCATGCCACAGCCGGGGCAGCTGATACCGATAATATAGCTGAAAGGACAGTGGTACATAAGCAGTAACAAAATTGCTAAGGCAAAAAGAGCAAAAACAGCTTTAAATGTTAATAACTTTTTCACGTTTTTAAAGTTTTGTGGATTAAACTTAATCATCTGAAACGGCCTCCTTTACCTAAGCGTTAACAAGCACATTTTATCATACAATCATTAAAATGCAAAGAGTACTAATATTCATATGGAAACCTGGATATAATAGCTGTTGAATTAATTTTGTATTATGGAGGGAGTTTATGTATCCGGGAAACAGCAGATTTTCTATTATGAACGATGATTTTGAGGATGATTTTTATGAAAGATTTGATGTGTATGACGACTCGTATTATGATGACGATGCGAGCGATAATGTAAGGGCAAGTGCTAATTATTATGATGGAATTCTTTATAGTTCGGATTATGATTATGGCATTAGCAATATTGATGATTCGGATGTAGTTTCATTTACAGAGTGCACCGGAATGGTCAGACGTGGAACGGCAGAGGCAGATGAGTTGTCGGAGTTTCGTGAAATGTATAATTTTGGTGCGACGGAGGATGACAGATAGTACGCAAAATGTAATATATTTATAAAGATTTTATTATATCTTTCTTCCTTTAATTGACTGAAAATATTAGTTGGTATATGATAAGACAGATGACACATTTTTCTAAAGTCTGTAAGGAGTAGCCATGTACGGGTATGTAGTAATCAATAAGCCGGAATTGAAGATACGTGAGTTTGACGAGTACAGGTCGTACTATTGCGGATTGTGCAGGGCGTTGGGTGAACGTTACGGAGTAGGTGGTAAGATATCCATAAGTTATGATATGACATTTTTGGTGCTTCTGCTTAACGGACTTTATGAGCCGGCGGTTAAGCACGAGAAGAGACGTTGTATGCTACATCCGGTTGTGAGTCATGAGGAGCGCCGTAGTGAAGTGACGGACTATGTTGCTGATATGAATGTTCTTATGACTTATTACAAATGTGTTGACGATTGGGTTGATGAGCGAAAGCTCACAAGGAAGGTTTACGCAGATACCTTAAAGAAGCGTGTGTCTAAGATAATTGAAGCATATCCTAAAAAAGCCTCAGTTATAGCGGAAGAGCTTAATAATCTGGCGGAGTTTGAAAGAAGCGGTGAGAACAATATGGATACGGTGTCCCGTTGTTTTGGAAATATTATGTCAGAGCTTTTGGCTATGAAATGTGATGAGTGGGAGGAAACTCTTCGTGAATTAGGATTTTGCCTTGGAAAGTTCATATATATTCTTGATGCCTATGATGATTTGGATGGGGATATTAAGAAGGGGCGGTATAATATGCTGAAGTCCCATATGGACAACCCACATTTTGATGAGCTTATAGAAGGTATTCTTAATGATGTGATGTCAAGATGTGCAAGATGTTTTGAGCGGTTGCCTATAATTCAGGACGCAGAGATAATCCGTAATATTATTTATTCAGGGGTATGGACGCGTTTTGAGATAGTAAAGGCACGCAAATTGAAAAAGAAAACTAATTAGTTAATACGATATATTTTCAGTGACAGGAGATTAAAAATTGACAGATCCATATAAGATTCTTGGCGTATCCAGGGATGCGTCAGAGGAAGATATTAAAAAAGCATATAGAAAACTAAGTCGAAAATATCATCCTGATGCCAATATTAATAATCCTAATCAGGAACAGGCAGAGGAGATGTTTAAGATTGTTCAGCAGGCTTATAATCAGATTATGCATGAAAAAGAGAACGGAACATCAAGTTATGGCAGCAGTTACAGTCAGACCAGATATGGACAGGCAAGGTCAGGGCAGTCCCGTTATGGGTATGATGGAGACCGTAGCAATAACGGACAGGACTTCGGAGGATTCTGGGGATTTGGTCCATTTGGATTCGGAACGTATGGTGGTTCCGGATACGGTAGAGGTAATTCTACAAGCAGTTCCGATGACGAAACCAGCAGACATCTTGGTGCCGCAGCTAATTTTATTCGCAACGGTGCGTTTCAGGAAGCTGTTAATGTGCTTTCAGGCATAGAGAACAGAGATAGCAGATGGTATTTTTATAGTGCCCAGGCTAACTCAGGTCTTGGCAATAGTGCTACAGCCCTGGAACATGCAAGACATGCTCTTGAACTGGAGCCGGACAATATCAGTTATCAGATGCTTTACAGGCAGCTGCAAAGCGGAGGCCAGTGGTATTCAGAACGGGGACAGAGTTATGGCAGAACTGTGGTTAATCCGGGAGGATATTGTTTGAAAATTTTGCTTATTAATTTCGTATGCAATATTTGTTGTGGAAGCAGATTTTTCTGTTGTTAAAAAATGTGGTATGTTTTGCTTGGTTGCAATACATACCACATTTTGTATTATTTCTTTTTTTCAACCCAGGCGTCTAATCTTTCAAACAGAATGTCAAATTGTACAGGGCCCATATCCAGTATGTACTGGTGGAAATCCTTAAGTACAAACTTATCACCCAGCTTTGTCTGAGCACTATTCTTTAATTCACAGAAGCCAAGAAAACCGAGTACATACTGGCAGTAATTTGCCGGCTCAGTCACCATGGCATCATACATTTCCTGTGCAATTTCGCGGTCAGCAAAACCATAGCCTGCTATATAATTGTATACATCATCCGCTGACCAGTTGTGATAATTAACACCAATATCTACTTTGGCATACATGCAGAGGATGACAGCCTGATTAAGGGCCATAAGTGTATTAAGTTCTGCACTTCCTGAGTCAGCATAACCATATGACATAAGTTCCACATAAGTTGCCCAGCCTTCCACATAACCGCCCGGCTTAATAAGCGTACGGATTAAGTCAGGATTAGAATTCATGAAATAAGTAGTCTGGTAAAGATGCCCAGGATAACCTTCATGAGCCATAGTGGTATAAAGCGTTGAATTATCTGAATGTGCAGGATTGATGTAGATGGAATTCTCTTTAAAGTTATCAATCTGAGGAATAAAGTACATAGCCGGACTTGCATAATCCTGCAATGCTTTGGTGATTTCCTTAACACTGTAATTAACAGTTGGACTAGCAGGAAAATCTACAGTGATTCTTTTTTTCAAATCTTCAAGCATAGCATTAGGGTCGGTAATGGAGAATTTGAAGGAATCAAACTTGTCAAGCAGAGTTGAATCGTTAAGCATTAGGCCCTGCATAGCTAACATATTCTTGGAAATGTGTTTGTCAAGCAGTTTGTCATAATCATCAACACTTTTGTTCCAGCCCATGTGGTCATCTATAAGATATTCAAAAAATTTCTTTCCGTTAGGATAATTGCATAATCCGCCTTTATATTCGTTAGTTCCTTTAAGCTTTTTAAGTCCGTCCACAAGAATCTGATAACCTTTGATTACGTGGTCTTTTACGGCATTCTTATTCTGTTCCTTGTAAGTTTTCTTAGCTTCATCACTTAACCCTGTAAGTGCATCAACTCTTGTGTCAAATGTTGAAATTAAATAACCGTCATCTGCACTGTTAATGAATTCTTCACACTGTTTTACAATATCGTCAACGTAGCAGTCTTCCATAAAATATCCGTTTTTGCTACGGAGAGTTTCGTAATCAATAACATTTTTGAAAAATTCGTCAGTATCTTCAAGAAGCTTGATGTATTCCTTTACGTCCTTTTCTTCATTAAGTGAGTATTCTGCATACACGATAGGCAGCTGTACCTGAAGACCGATAGTTGGAGACAGCGAGGTGCTGAACCAGTACAAATCGCAGAATTCTAATTCGTTCTGCAGATATTTTAAAAGTTGGTCATATGTAATCTGCTGCTGTTCAGATAAGGATTCTCTGTCAAAGGACTGTAATTTGTTTATACATTCCGTTATGTCGGCTGTGCCGTCAAGATCTTCCAGATTATAACGACCAAGGGTGATATCATAATCAGTGATGCCATAGTTAGCCGGATTCTGTACAAATGAGTGTAACGTTATAGTGTCCGTAGTGACGGTATCTCTGAACAGCTCATCTATAAATTCATTAAATGAACTGTCGTCAGTGACATCCTGCAGTGTATTGTTTTCCTGTTCTGACTCTGTTTCGTTACTGAATTTGCCGTCAAATCCAAAGCAGCCGACAGTGGACATAATCATACAAAGTATGAGTAACAAAGCAGTTAGTTTCTTAATTGTGTGTTTCATAGGCCCTCCCATTATATACTAAGTACAACTAGTATAACATATTTGTCGCAATAATAATATATTCTTGTAAAATTTGTTTGGTTTTGTTATTATATACTAATTAAGAGATATTTGGAGGTTGTATTATGCCACAGAATAAAGGACCATTTTATATGACAACTGCCATTGCCTATACATCAGGCAAGCCACATATCGGTAACACATATGAAATCGTGTTGGCAGACAGTATTGCAAGATATAAGAGACAGGAAGGCTATGACGTATTTTTTCAGACAGGAACAGACGAGCATGGTCAGAAGATTGAGTTAAAGGCACAGGATGCAGGCATTACACCACAGGAATTTGTTGATGGTGTTGCCGGAGAGATTAAGAGAATCTGGGATCTTATGAATACTTCTTATGATAAGTTTATCAGAACAACTGATGATTACCATGAGAAGCAGGTTCAGAAGATATTTAAGAAACTTTACGAGCAGGGTGATATTTACAAGGGTGAGTATGAGGGTATGTACTGTACACCTTGTGAGTCATTCTTTACATCATCGCAGTTAGTAGATGGCAAATGTCCTGACTGTGGCAGAGAGTGTCAGCCGGCGAAGGAGGAGGCTTACTTCCTCAAGCTTAGCAAGTATACAAACAAGCTTATTGAGCATATCGAGGCACATCCTGAGTTTATTCAGCCTGAGTCAAGAAAGAACGAGATGATGAACAACTTCATTAAGGCAGGTCTTCAGGACCTTTGTGTATCAAGAACATCTTTCAAGTGGGGTATTCCTGTTGATTTTGATGATAAGCATGTAGTTTATGTGTGGATTGACGCACTTTCTAACTATATTACAGGTATTGGATATGATTGTGACGGCGAGGGAACAGAACAATTTAAGAAAGACTGGCCGGCAGATTTGCATTTGATAGGAAAGGATATTCTTCGTTTCCACACTATTTACTGGCCAATCATGCTTATGGCACTGGGTCAGCCACTTCCAAAACAGATATTTGGACATCCTTGGTTGTTGCAGGGTGATGGTAAGATGAGTAAGTCTAAGGGAAATGTTATCTATGCAGATGATCTTGTTGACCTTTTCGGTGTTGATGCAGTTCGCTACTTCGTGCTTCACGAGATGCCATTTGATAATGATGGTGTTATATCTTGGGAGCTTTTAGTTGAAAGACTTAACTCAGAGCTTGCAAATACACTTGGTAACCTTGTTAACAGAACTATTGCGATGTCTAACAAGTACTTTGGCGGTGTTGTTAATAAGACAGGCGTGGATACTACAGGTGCAGGTGTTGATGAGAATGGTGCAAGCCTTGACTTTGATGCTGACCTTAAGGCAGTTGTAACAGCTGTTAAGGCAAAGGTTGAGAACAAGATGGCAACACTTCATGTTGCAGATGCAATCACAGAGATATTTACACTCTTTAAGAGATGTAATAAGTATATTGATGAAACTATGCCTTGGGCACTTGCAAAGGACGAGGATAAGCAGGACAGACTTGCAGAGGTTCTTTACAATTTGGTTGAGGGTATCACAATCGGTGCTAACCTTCTTACACCATTTATGCCGGAGACTTCAGAGCGTATCTTAGCACAGCTTTATCCGGAAAATGCGGCAGCAGGCGTTAGAGACTTTGACGACCTTGCTACATTTGGCTTGAGAGAGTCAGGAGTTAAGGTTACAGACACACCGGAGATTCTTTTTGCAAGACTTGACATGGAAGAAATCCTTGCAAAGGCGGAAGAGATTCAGGCTGCCCAGCGTGCGGCATCAGGTGAGGTTGAGTATCCACAGGTAGAGAAGAAGCCTGAGATTGAAATCGATGATTTCGATAAGGTTCAGATACAGGTTGGTGAAGTTCTTGCTTGCGAGCCCGTAAAGAAAGCAAAGAAGCTCCTTGTTTCACAGATTCGTATCGGTGACGAGGTTCGCCAGATTGTTTCAGGTATCGCAGCATATTATAAGCCTGAAGAGATGGTGGGCAAGAAGGTTGCAGTTATCACTAACTTAAAGCCTTGCAAGCTTTGCGGTGTTGAGTCACAGGGTATGATTCTTGCGGCATCAGATGACAATGGTAATCTTTCTGTTCTTACATTGGACAAGGATATGTTGCCGGGTAGTGAGATTAGATAAGTAAATTAATAAGGCTGACGGCTTGCTATAAGAGCAGGCTGTCGGTCTTTTGCGTTTTCTAAGTATTTGCCCAAGGAGAAATTTATTATGAATGAATATGTTAAGAATTTAAATCGAATTGAGTTTGTTGTAACAATGGCGTGTACAGGAAAATGTAAGCACTGTTCGGAAGGCGAACACACAAATTGTACGGGGCATATTGATACAGATGTTGCGGTAAAAGCAGTTCGTGAGGTATGCGAGAATTATGAAATTGGGTCGCTAATGACGTTTGGAGGAGAGCCGTTGCTCTACCCGGAAGTGGTCTGCGCTATTCATAGTATTGCGACAGAGATGGGGATTCCTCAAAGGGATTTGATTACGAATGGTTTTTTTGCTAAAGATTCAAATAAAATAAAAGAAGTTGTTAAGAATCTTGAAGATAGTGGTGTCTGTCAAATACTATTATCTGTTGACGCATTTCACCAAGAAACAATTCCTCTTGAGCCGGTGAAGTTTTTTGCTGAATGTGTGGCAAAATCAAAGATAAGTATTAAATTAAGCCCTGCATGGCTGGTTAGTAAAGAGGATAACAACCCATACAACGTAAAGACAAGAGAGATAATAAAGGAGTTTGAACATCTGAATATTCCGCTTGGAGCAGGAAATGTTATCTTCCCAAGTGGCAATGCGTTGAAATATCTGGGAGAGTATTTTGGTGATAGCGTAGAATATTCAAGTCCATATGATGAGAATCCAAGGGATATTAGAGCGATATGTTTTTCACCCAATGGGGATGTTTTGAATGGCAATGCTTATCAAAAGGGAATTCTTGATATTTTAAATGAGTATCAACCATAAACTTTTAGCTTGTATTGATTTTTATGATTACCTATGCGTCCGAGTTTGGGATTCGTTATCATGGGTTGGTGGAGGAAGAAGTGAATTAGACTTGATGGTCACGCAGAAATTGCATTATATATTGATACCTTTGAAGAAGTAGATGTTGAAATTTGAATTTTCTTGATTTTTTAAGGCAGGAAATAACGACAAGACATAATTGTCTAGTAGAAAATACGTCATTTCTCACTTTGTGACGTGGTTTTCTGGTGCCTTTTCAGTGATAATTGAGAACGAAAGGAGAAAGTAAAATGATAGACCAGATTAAAATCGGTAGTTTTTTAAGAGAATTACGCAAAGAAAAGGAACTAACACAAGAGCAGCTGGCAGAAAAATTTGGTGTATCATCCCGAAGCGTATCTCGTTGGGAAAATGGTAATACTATGCCAGAGTTGGGTATTCTAGTCGAATTAGCAGATTACTATGAAGTTGACATCAAGGAAATAATTGATGGTGAAAGGAAAAGTGAGAGTATGGAAAAAGAAGAAAAAGAGACTTTACAAAAAGTTGCAGATTATGCAGAAGCTGAAAAGAAATTAGTAGTAAAACGTAGATGCATCGTTACATTCGTAGGTACATTGATGTTTGCGTTAAGTATTATGATAGGGTGTATTGTCGTTCCTAAGCTTCCAGAAGATAATTTTTTAAGGAGTGACAGTCTGTGGTTAGGAATAGGAGTTATAGGTGTAGTTGGTTTGTGGGGGATAGTTATTCACGAAAATCGTAAAAATTCTATGAAAGACAAGTGATTTTTTCTGCGCACAAGATTTATAGAGAACGCAAACTTTCAGTCTTGCGGAGAGATTGAAAACAACAGAAGATTTGAATTTTACGAAGTACATAGGTAGAAAAGAATGTAACTGATTTGAGTAACCGGCCGGAGAAATCCAGTCGGTTTTGTTAATTTCACAACATAAAAAGGTCGGTTCACAACATCTTAGTATCGAAACATAATACAAGTTCCGATATAATAGCAGTATAAGAATTAAGAAGGAAGTGAGTCCATGCGTATAGCGATTTGTGATGATGAAAATAACATTAGGGAGTTAATAGCAAATAAGGTGGCAAAACAGTATCCGGATGCAGAGATTATTTTCTTTCAGTCAGGAGAAGAATTGCTTTTAGTGGATGAGTCCATAGATATATTGTTCTTAGATATACAGATGTCTGGAATAGATGGCATGGAAACTGCTAGAGAATTACGCAAAAAGGATAAGAGAGTAATACTCGTTTTTGTGACTGCGGTGGAGGAGTATGTGTTCCAGGCATTTGATGTGGGAGCATTTAATTATATTGTTAAGCCTATTG
>JAFQIQ010000203.1 GCA_017397445.1 Lachnospira sp. | reverse complement strand
GCATATTCCTCGGATAATTCACTTGTAATTTCAAATCCTGCATTGCCGCCGCCAAGTGAAAAATGAATCTCTGTTTCCAAAACACTTGCCGCAAGTTGCATTACAGTTTCAGAAGCTGTGTATAAGCGATAGCATAGATTCACGAGGTCTGCTGTAGGTATAAATACAGATTCCGCAGATAATGTTTTTTGTACCTGCATATCAGAAACTTGTGATGTGATTTCCATATTTGAAATCGGCTGCAAGATACTACGTTTAAGTACGTCTCTTACATTAACATTCGGATTCATCACTGAATTACCACCGCCAAGTGATTTTGCTATCATAGCATTCAGCGGAGCAACAGCAATATCCAATGCATTGTCAACCGAGGTGAACATTGTACGCAATGTCTCCAGATTGTTAGTGGGTGCGATTTCAATAACAGATGGAGTGGGATTTAATACATAGTGAGTCTGAAAATCCGCAGAAACATCAAGGCTGGTTCCCCAGTTAAGACGTTCGATACATAGTTTTATCATTTTGTCTATATGAGAAACCAGCTCGGAGTTGGTTTGCACGGCAACAAACTTTTGAAGCACATAGCTTTCAAGACAGCTTTCCAGAATCATTCTGTGTGCAGCCGTCAAGCCGTCACGAAACGGAATAGAGTAGACGATAATGTCGCATTGAGTAAGGCGATTGTTTAAGAAAATATCGAATTCCTTAGCCATATGCGACCCATCTCCTTATTAAGCAGGATTCTGAACGGACAGACTCAGATACTTCTCTTTGATTGTCATAATGGTAGCAGTTTCTACACTACGAGGTGTGGACAAAGTACCATACATCAGAAGATTACCTTCACCGGCAGTCGGAGAATCATAAATAACGAAGTGGGTGATAGTACCCCAGCTCGCTGTAGATTCATTGAAGTTGATAGCCTGCTCGTTGGTAACAACGCCGTCTGCAGGTTCGCTCAGAGAGCTTAATCTGACACGAGCATAACCGGCATCAACAGAAGGCTCAGTTACGCCACCGCCGCCTACATTGGGAGTGGAAGAACTCAGTCCGATGTAATAAGTGGTCGGGAGAGCGGGGGATGTCAAAGAGTTAAATACATTGCCCGCCACACAATTCAAGAAATAAGTGGTATTCATATGTTATCCTCCTTATAAATCCAAATCAGGGTTACTGACGGATAAAGTTTTTATTGATGTTGTTCGTGATATAAAGAATTCCCTGTTTTGGAATTTCGATATCTCCGTTTACATCACGAATGATTATCTGATAAATGTATTTGCCGCACAAATCAACCGTATCTGATGGTGTCAGAGTAACAGTCAGTACATTGTCGGCAGTTACATCATCATTGTAAATTGCCTCCATTGATTTAGTCAGAATGGGAGCCCCCTTCTTGTTTGTGAAACTCACAATGGAGAAATTGCACGTACAACCAGTCAGACTGAAAGGCTGTTTATTCTTATAGAAATACACATTAAACGCAAGGTTCTGTGTTTCACCGCCGACAAAGTCGATAGTCGGCAGTGTATATGGGCTGTAATCACAAGTCATATATCATCGCCGCCTTTCATTGTGATTATTTATCGGTATCAGAATCGTTCTTTTCGGTAACATTGGCATGACTAAGCAAACTCGCAATCTCCTCAAGCATAGCGATGCTTCCGCTGAGGTTGGCAAGGTTGGCTTTGCCATTTACACTTACACTATTCAGTGCGTTCAGAACTACGCTGATACGCTGCATAATATCTTCTTTCATACTCTAACTCCTTTTAATCATGATGTTTGTATTTTCGAAACAGCTTCGTTTACCATTTCGTTAATTAGACCATAGAT
>JAFQIQ010000003.1 GCA_017397445.1 Lachnospira sp. | reverse complement strand
TTATCTTTCTACAATCCGGTAATACTCTTCTTCGCCATTTCATAATCCGTCATAGTTTTCCCCAGATTAACAACAGCCTGTTCTATTGATATGTTCATATTACAACTTAGTGTTTCTACATTCTCTACAAATGCTTCAAGCAAACCTTCAAGTCTCCCCTCTCGTCTGCCTTCACTTCTTCCCTCACTTCTTCCCTCACTTCTGCCAACTTCCTTACTCTGTTCCATAGCATCATCCCAAGCTTTACACATATTAACTGTTCCTCCTTTATTCTCAATAATTTTATAGTTTGTATTAAGCAGCTGATTAATAAGAATCACTGCGTCTCTGTCTATATGCGCAAATTTTTCATTAGTTTTAAATATCTTACTTGTTTTTGACATATCGCCGGAAGCACTGATTAAGTTCAGAACACAACCAATATCCGTCGCAAACTTGTCAAAATCTGTTATCTCCGACGGCACGATTAAGTTAAGTTTATAATCTGATATGTAATTTTTCAAGAGCGGTGATGCCTCAATCATATCAAAAAGTGAACGTGGAGCATCCCATATATCAGTTCCCCAATATAAAGTTATAGTGATAACCGGTGTCAGTTTATCCATGTTGTTAAGACCTGATAAGAAATCATAATCGCTCGATTTACTATCTGCACGATTATTTTTTGCCAATGCGGTAGTCTGAGCTGAATAATTAAGTGCATCATAAAGCATATTCCGCACCGGCATAGCGTAGTGTACATCGGTTTGATTCTCAATTCCAACAATCATATATGTGGTATTGGAATCATTCATAATAACCACAGACCTTAAAATATCACGCATCTTCTGCGTTGGTATAATAATATCTTTGTTGTCAGATGTTTTAAATATAACATTTAACTCGTTGGGGTCACGCTCTGTAAGACAATCAGGTGTAACTATCCTATTGCCGTTAAAAAGTGCATAGTTACAGATATCAGCGAATACATCCGGCTGCCTTACATACGATTTAGTTATAGTATCCATCCTTCCCATAAAAAGAGCTCCTCCATACATTATAAAATATGAATCAAGAGATATCCCCTTATTAACACATATGAGGAGGATGACAAATATATATTCACATACTAATAGTATACCATATGGATACAAAATACGCAAATATATTCTATACTAATTATAAATAATATAGGGGATATCTGAACCGATTATACTGTATACTATACGCAAGAGCATATGGCACTCAGTGGTGGTTCCTTGATTCACAAAGATATCAGATGCAATAAATTGTATCTGTTAGAATAATATTAGCATCGCAATAATATTTTGTCAATATATTTTTTAAAGAATTTTTAATTGTGTCTGTAACGAAAAAGCTACCGCTTGCAAACCTTTGCAAAAGCGGCAGCTTATCTAAATCACTTAATCTTCCATATCCACATGTTCCGAAACATCACTCTTGCTGGCACTATTGTATATATTCTTTGCCTTACTTAGTGCAACCAAAAACATAATATACACAATAAACTCGCCAAGCGATACAATGATAATTATTACCTCCATATCACTGAAGCTAAAGAATCCAAGTCCCACACATATGATACGCATAATTGCCTCAACCTGCCAAAGACTACGCAATGACTTTGCATCCATATTTATTCCTTCATTCTCTTCTATATCTCCAATCCCGCTAACTACACAATAGGTTACATAAATCGATGCTATTGTCGCGGCAATCTCAACAAAGAATATATTAAATTGCATCATATTCATCCATATGGAAATCAAAGAGTAAATCGTCATTACAGTCGCCCATGACTTACCTGTACTAAACTTATCACTTTTGTGTTCCAGTTCACCTGCACCCAACACGATAAATATGTAGCCCAGAAAATCCGGCAATAAGTCAAAACCGTTTATATTTAAATCAAAAAACATCAAAAGATAGCCTGTAAAAATACGCGCCATCAAATCCTCTCCTTCATTACAGTCATCTCCCCCTATTACGACTGCATTTTTAGAACTTCTTATCCAGCAAATCTGCAAATCTTGTCTGCTCCGGAATCCAAGCCATCTTGATAGTTCCAACAGGACCGTTACGCTGCTTAGCAACGATAATTTCTGCAATGCCTTTAAGCTCTGTATCCTTGTTATAATAATCATCTCTGTAAAGGAACATTACTACGTCGGCATCCTGCTCGATAGCTCCCGACTCTCGAAGGTCAGAAAGCATCGGGCGATGATCCGGACGCTGTTCTACAGCTCGTGATAACTGCGAAAGTGTTACCACCGGAACATTAAGCTCTCTGGCTAAAGCCTTAAGCGAACGTGATATATCCGAAACTTCCTGCTGTCTTGAATCGCCACCCTTACCACTGCCGCTCATCAACTGAAGGTAGTCGATAATAATAAGCCCCAAATCATGATCCATCTTGTACTTTCTACACTTTGAACGAAGCTCTGCAATTGATATACCAGGTGTATCATCAATAATCAGGTGCGAGTTAGCAATGCTGTCTGCGCCCTCTATAAGTTTGCCCCAGTCACTGGCATCAAGACGGCCTTTTCTTAATTTGTCCGCATCCACCGTTGATTCTAAGGAAAGCATACGGTTTACAAGCTGGACATTGGACATTTCCAAACTGAATATGGCAGTTGTGATACCTTGTTTAACCGCAACATTTTCAGCAACATTTAAGACAAATGCAGTCTTACCCATAGACGGTCTCGCCGCAACAAGTATGAAATCTGACGGTTGAAGTCCTGAAAGATATGTGTCCAGATCCTTGAAGCCCGTAGGCACACCAGTAACAGCACCCCTGTTCTTGGCTGCCGATGAAATCTTATCAAGGGCTTCAAGCACAACCTGGTCAATAGGTTTATACTCGTGGTCACCCTTATTCTTCACAAGCTCAAATATCTTCTTCTCTGTATCTGCCAATATATCTTCGGTACTCTGTGTACCTGCATAACAATCATTGGCAATTGTTTCATTCACTCTGATAACATTGCGAAGCACAGACTTATCTTTAACAATGTTAGCATAATATCTTATATTGGCAGATGTTGGAACCGAACTCAGTAAGTCTCTGAAAAAATCTATACTGTACATCTCTGCCGGAACATTTTTCTCTCTGAGCTGTTCCTGCAATGTTACAATGTCTACAGGGCGACCGGCATTACTCATCTCCACCATAGTCTGAAACATTACACCATACTGCTTATGATAAAAATCATCAGCCACTAACATCTCACTGGCGGTAACAATTGCCTGCCTGTCCATTATCATCGAACCCACAACAGACTGCTCCGCCTCAAGGCTGTTTGGCATTATTCTTGTAATCGCTGCCTCTTCCATATTCCCTCCTGTGAGAGAAGTCGCCACATATGCGGCGACCAACTCAAAATTACTTTCCTTCTGTTACTGTAACACGCAAAGTCGCTGTAACTTCCTTGTGAAGTTTAACCGGAACTTCATATGTTCCCAACGACTTCAACGACTCATCAAGCTTCATCTTTTTCTTATCAATATCAAGACCAAGTTGCTCCTTTGCTGCCACAGCTATTTCCTTAGATGATACTGCACCAAATGTTCTGCCACCTTCGCCTGTCTTGATAGTTACCTTAACAGCTTTCTCTTCAATCTTAACTGCCAAGTCTTTGGCTGCCTGAAGTTCCTCTGCTGCCAGCTTATCATTACGCTTCTGCTCAAGCTTCAAATCATTAAGATTCTTT
Organism: Lachnospira sp.; assembly: GCA_017397445.1. Classification (GTDB taxonomy): domain Bacteria; phylum Bacillota; class Clostridia; order Lachnospirales; family Lachnospiraceae; genus Lachnospira. The sequence goes on along the minus strand of JAFQIQ010000003.1, from coordinate 10,649 downwards.
GCGTTAGCCTCTACGCCTAATTTCTTTGGAAGCACAAAGTTACGTGCATATCCATCATTAACCTTTACAATCTGTCCCTTCTTGCCAAGAGACTTCACATCCTGTAATAAAATAACTTCCATAATTCTTCAATCTCCTTAAATCTCACCATCTTCTATCATTCTCTCGATAGTAACCTTAATAGTATGAACCGCCTGCTCAGCAGTGCAATCCTTAAGCTGGGTTCCGGCAACGGTCATATGACCACCACCTCCAAGCTTTTCCATAACAAGCTGCACATTTACCTCATCAATAGAACGTGCGCTCACATAAATTGTATCGTTATATGCAGTTACGACAAAGGATGCCTTAACTCCCGATATATCCAGAAGCTGGTTAGCTGCCTTTGCACCGCCGATAGTCGGACTGTCAACTCCTACGCCCTCAAATATAGCAAATGCATACGCATCCTTATAAACTGTTGCTTTACTTACAGCACTGGCAACAGCCCTGTATTCCGCCATATCATTGCGTAGCATCTTACGGACTCTTGTAACATCTGCTCCATGTCTTCTAAGAAAAGCTGCGGCTTCAAATGTTCTTGGACCGGCCTTACTATTGAATCCGTTAGTATCAATATAAATACCTGCATACATGGCATCTGCCTCAAAGGCCTTAATCTTCACACCATCTTCTACATACTGAAGCATCTCTGTTATCATCTCTGATGCTGAAGATGCGTAAGGATCCACATAAGAAAGTACCGCACCTGAAATAGCATCACTTGACTGTCTGTGATGGTCAAAGACAATAATAGTCTTACATATATCAAGCAACTCAGGACACTCTGTCATATGCGGCTTATTAACATCCACAACGATTACCGCAGTAGTGCCATCCACATAAGCCGGTGCCTCCTCTCTTAACAGAAACATATCCTCCGGGTACTCCTCTTTCCCAAGAAACCTGTCTCTAAAAGGCTTCACACTGCTTGTTATATCATTGATAACAATATGTGCTTTCTTTCCCAGCCTTCTGCATATTACATATATACCCATAGCCGAACCAAATGAATCAATATCTGCAAGCTTGTGTCCCATAATAAGAACAGTTTCTGTGGTCTCCAGAATCTGCTTCAACGCATGAGCTTTTACACGAACCTTTACTCGCGTATTCTTCTCCATCTGCTGACTCTTACCACCATAATAAATTATCTTGTCGCCATCTTTAAGAACCGCCTGGTCACCGCCACGTCCCTGAGCAAGATCCATAGCTGCTCTTGCCACATCATAATTCTTTGCATAATCACTTCCGCCTGTACCAATACCAATACTTAAAGTGATAGTCATCTCATTACCAATCTTTACACTCTTGATATCTTCCAACAGACTAAACTTATCTGCCATAAGCTTTTCCAAATACTTATATCTGAATACGGCAATATACTTATCCTTCTCTAATTTACGTACAATAGCAGCACCCGGGGTAAAGTACTTATTAACTCGCTTATCAATAAGACCTACAAACAGCGAACGACGCACATCATCGATGCTCTCAAGTGCCTCTTCATAATTATCAATATATATAAGGCCTACAACAAATCTTTCATCCTTAATCTTCTGTATGTACATATTCGTATCTGTCTCGTCGAACATATACATAGCTATGACGCTGTCTTCCTTACGATTCTCAATTATATCAACATCTTCCAAAAGCTCATCTGAAGATATTCTTTTCATCTCCACACAATAATCTCTCTCGTCAAATGTCAAATGTACTTCTTTAGCCTCTTCTCCTACAGGAAACACATTGCTTTCAAGCTCTGGCATAATATGAGAAATATTTTTCTTAAAATCCTTCTTCTTTTCAGTAATCTCCTGCATAGTCTTATTCATCCACAATACCTTACCGTTATTGTCAATAAGGCAATACGGAATTGTAAGTTCCGAAAGCAATTCTTTCTGCACCTGAGAACAGTTTATGGAAAACTCCATTATTTCCCGCATAACAGAAGGTCTGAACTTAAACATCAACAGACCAAACACAATAATGTACACCACCATAAATGCCGCCATAATATTACCGCAGAGTATGTCTATATAGTACATAGCCGCAGTAACCGCAACAAGAATTATTCCAACATATACCGGCCACATAAAAAATGCTTTCAACGGCCCCCTGACTTTAAACGCCTGATTATTACGATGTTCCTTCTTATTCTTACTCTTCATATCTTACCTCGCGAAATCTTTCATATTAATATTTCGTTAAATAAAATTACCACACTATGATTTATTATATCATTATTGAAGCGAGTTGTAAAATGTTTAATCTTTTCCCTCAAAAAAGCTTTTCTTGCTGTTTTGCTCAATAATCTTCATAATACCATCGTTATCCCAATCTCGATACGATAAATGATGTCGCTCCGCTAAAAATGCTGCATCCTGCATATAGTTAGTAAGCTCATCGGCTCTTGCTCCATTATCAATCAGATACTGTAGCATTTCTTCCCCATCACTATCCTTCAATATCTCAGCAACAATATGTACCACATTGAAACCATCATATCCCTTTGCTTCCACATCTGCACCAGACTCGACTAAAACCTTAACAATCTCATAATGTCCGCCCTCAACAGCATGAAGTAATGGCGTATAACCGCAACCCTCCATACGGTTATAATAATCTGCTTTTTCTTGATATTCATGCCACTCACAATTCTTTTCGTGAATATAATCCACCGCTTCCAAATCTGCACCATATTTTATTAAAAGACGTATCATATCCAACTCTTCCTCAGTAACAACATCGTCTACAGGGTCTTCCAAGGCATCAATAAAGCCACCTTTCTCACAAAGAAGTGACAATAATGTCTGCTCTCCGTTCTGTGCCAGTTTATTACTTTCCAGTGTACAATCCGGATTAACACCCTTTTTTAGGAGATATTCCGCCTGCTCGTAATCCCCCGTTGTTACAGAATACGCCAATAATGTTTTATGCTCTATTGCAGTTGATATTGCACTATGTACAAACAATCCGATTATTCCTACTAAGGGCACCATAAATATGCAACCAATTATTCTCAGTATTAAATACGTCTTCTTTGGCTTTTTCAGATTATTATTACCTGCATTTTTAATGTTTTTATTGTACTTACACTTCATTACTATGGAAACGATAATAAATGTAACACCTATTATGGAGCTTACTCCAACCACTATTATGACAACAAATAATGCTACCAAAAAAATCCCCATAAAGCCCATAATATACCTCCATCATAACAATCAAAAAGAGTAGTCGCAACACTGTGCAACTACTCTTTATCACCCTTTAGAATTAATCTACGCTGTATGGTAAAAGTGAAATATGTCTTGCTCTCTTAACAGCTACTGTAAGAGCTCTCTGATGCTTTGCACAGTTTCCTGTGATTCTTCTTGGAAGAATCTTGCCTCTCTCAGAAACATACTTCTTTAACATAGCAACATCCTTATAATCTAACGCCTTGTTAGCGTCAGCACAAAATGCACATACTTTCTTTCTTCTGCGCATAGGTCTTCTTCTCATCTGACCTTCTGGTCTCTCAGCCTTCTTTTCTGGCATATCAGTTACCTCCTGTCTTAGTTAAAAGGTAAACCCTCGTCCTCTACACCATCAGGAATATTCATAAAACCATCACCAGCTGAAGCGCTTGGCTGTGGTCTTGAAGGAACATATCCTTCTGCGGATGATGAAGATTTACTCTCTGCAAATTCTTGTTCTTCAACTACTACATCAGTTGTGTAAACCTTCTGACCGTCCTTATTAGTGTAGCTTCCTGTCTGAATACGACCTGTAACTAATATCTTAGTTCCCTGATGAAGATACTTCTCAGCGAACTCTGCACTTCTACCAAATGCAACACAACCGATAAAATCTGCTGTCTGCTCTGAATTAGAAGAACTTGAACGTCTTCTGTCTACTGCCAATGTATATCTTGCAACTGCCATAGAACCCTCACCGCTCTGTGAATAACGTACATCCGGCTCTCTTGTCAGTCTTCCCATTAAAATTACTTTGTTCATACTTATTCTCCTCTTCTATAAAGAGTTGTTAAGTGAAACTTTGTCGATTACTCGCCATCCTTAACGATTAAGAATCTGATTACGTTCTCCATAATACGAAGTCTGTTCTCTACTTCAGCAGGGCATGTTGCCTCAGCCTCGAACTTAATAAAGTTGTAGAAACCTTCGTTCATCTTCTGAATCTCGTATGCAAGCTTCTTCTTCTCACATGTGCCTGGATCAGTAACTGTACCACCAAAACGAACGATTAACTCCTTAACCTGCTCGATTGTAGCGTTTCTTACTTCTTCCTCGACGTTTGCACTTACAACTAATGCTAATTCATACTTGTTCATCTACGTCGCACCTCCTTCTGGTCTCTGGCCCCTTAATCACAGTAAGGAGCAAGGAAAATTATATATCACAATTATGAATTGTAACATATACCAATATTAATTACAAGCCTTTTTTAAATTTTTGGTATTTTTTTCTACAAGGCTGCGTTTAACCATAATCTCATGTCCGCACCCCATACACTTCAGTTTAAAATCAGCTCCTACACGGAGGATTTCCCACTCTGCACTTCCGCAGGGATGTTGTTTCTTTAGTCTTACAATATCTCCAACTTCGTATGTGTACATTCTCCCTCCTTCGTCATCGTCTGCTCACTTAAACACACCCTGACACTTACAATTCTTTAAACACATTTCCCAATGCATCATGTATCAGAAGATTGGCATGCCCATCATAAGGCGTCTCCGTTTTGTTAACTAACACCAGCTTATTGCCTCTATAGTAATCTATTAGCCCCGCAGCAGGGTATACACCAAGAGATGTACCTCCAACTATAAGGACATCGGCTTCCTGAATAAGCCTTATCGCCTCTCTTATATCAGCATCATTAAGACCTTCCTCATAAAGCACCACATCCGGCTTGATTCTTCCTCCGCAACTGCACTTTGGAACACCAGCGCTGTCAAGAATATACTCAGCAGTGTAATCTGCCATACATCTCTCGCAGTAATTTCTAAGCACACTTCCGTGGAGTTCAATCACATGCGCACTTCCGGCTTTCTGATGAAGTCCGTCAATATTCTGCGTAACAACACCTTTAAGCTTACCTTTTCTTTCAAGCTCTGCAAGCTTAATGTGAGTAGTTGACGGCTCTGCATCAAGATACAACATTTTATCCCTATAAAATTTGTAGAACTCCTCTGTCTTTCTCATATAGAAACTATGACTCAGAATTGTTTCCGGCGGATAATCATATTTTTGATTATACAGACCATCAACACTCCTAAAATCCGGAATTCCACTTTCCGTAGAAACCCCTGCACCACCAAAAAAAACGATATTATCAGAATCTTCTACCCATTGAACCAGACGGTTAATCGCCTCATTATTGCTCATCAATAATCACTCCCAACACATTGCAACCCTTGTTCTCAAGTTCCTCCGCCATCTGCGTTGCTGCCTCTTCATCATAATCATCTTCATCCCTGACTATAATAACAGTCCCTCCGCAAAATGCAGCTGCATCCCCCTGCTCGTCTGACGCCACAACTATCATATCAAATTCCTCCAGCGACTCAGCAAGCAGTTTATCGATTTCTCCCTTGTACTCAATCAAATCCAGATTCAGTGTCGCCTCACCGGTAAACATAACCTTTATATTATCTTTATTAGTAAGACACACCACATCCTTGAATTTCTGTCCCTTTGCTAAGTAATCGGTAAATCCCTTGAGATTTTTTCCCAAACGGTATTTAGATAAAAACACACTGTTTGAAGTATCTGCATCAAGGAAAAGAATCTTTCTTTTCAACTTAGCAATCTTTGTTGCAAGCTTAAAAGCACATTTGGGTTCTCCTACCACCGCCACACTTCTACATTGCTCATCGCATATCTCAAGAAGCAACTCTGCAATATATTCGTAGCTGCGCGATTCTCTGTCTGTCATCTTTGTCAGTTTGTCAATATTAACACTAAACACCTGTAACCACCCTTACTTCTTTATTCTTCCAAGTACCTTAACAGTCTTCTTTACCGACTCCTTTTCATCCTCAAGGACATCCTCGTCCTCATCAGAATCCTCCGGCTCAACCAATACTTCCTCTACTGATTCTTCTGGAATTTCCTCAGCGTCTGAATCCTCCAAGTCTGAATCCTCCTCCGGTTCCGGCTCAGCCTTTGCCTCTTCCTTTTCATCATCATGGGTGCTCTTGGATTCGGAAACTTTCGATGCTGCCACTTCTGTCATAGCATCTTTAAGCACTCTGATATCATCCTTACTGATAACTGCATATTTGCCATAATTTCTTTCGTATTCAAGTTCATCGTCAGAGTCATCAACAGGCTTCTTAAACGCACACATAAACAAAAGTACGATTATTTCAACAAAAAGGCATACTACCGCAGCCAGTGCAGCTATCCCTACTATATACCGGACAAGTTCCGGTCTGTCAGGCTCACTCTGTACAGAACCCAGCGACAAAACCTTAACCGACTTCACGGGAATTACATCTTTAATATTATTAACTGCTGAATTGGCAACCGCATCAACGTAAGTTTTAGCAGTCCCTGCATCAGGATTCACACAATGAATTCTTACTATATTAGTGTTTGCCGGTGTTGTCACCTTTAAATACTGTACAATATTCTCAGAAGTTCCAACATTTTTCTTCGCATCACCAATTACAATTCCATTAGTAATAACCTCTGCAAAATCATCATTAAGACCACCATCGGCCCCTCTTAATGATTCCTCATTCTCAGCCCCCGGAACAATATACAGTTCCGCCGTAGACGTGTAACTTGGCTGCAATATATTGATGCCATACACATATCCGCCTACTCCGCTAAGTATAATAACCAATATTAAAATAAGCGTACATCTCGCAAATTTCTTCATATGCCTTACCCCATTATGTATTAGTTATACAATTTTTCCGGATACTTGCCCTCCGCAATAAGTCTGCGGATTGATTCTACAACCACCGGCTTATCCTCTTTATATGTCACACCAAACCACTTATCAGTTGTCTCAAGCACCGAAACATGTGCCTTGCCTTCCTTAATAAGCTCATCCACTACCATTGGAAGAAGGTATTCGCTCTTAACATCCCCCTCTTTGATTCCTGATAAAAATGTTACAAAACGCTTTTCAAGCTCACCAAAGAAATCCGGTGTAAAGCCCCACATATTCATAGATACATAGCTCTTAGGATCAATGGCAACTGTCTCTCCGTCTTTATCGCAAGCTGCGCCGTCAGCCGTTTTAACTATACCGCCTGTCTCGTTAACTCCAACAAGATGGTTGTTATCGTCCATAACACAAACACCTCTTGTTACAGCACCATTATCACTAAGTGTGTTACCTAGGATAAATCCTGCCATACAGAAATCAAACATATCGGTAGCTTCTCTATCTCCTACGAGATAATCATGAATATGCTTAAACGCATCCTTTCCATAGTAATCATCTGCATTAATTACCAAAAACGGATCCTTAACTACATCCTTGCAGGCAAGAATCGCCTGACCTGTTCCCCAAGGCTTTGTTCTGTCAGCCGGTGCAATAAACCCTTCAGGCAAATCATTAAGCTCCTGGAAAGCATACTCAACAGGAATAACCTTAGAGATTCTGTCACCGATTACTTCCTTAAATGTCTCATACAAATCTTTTCTTGTAACAAATACTACTTTATTAAATCCTGCCTCCATGGCATCATAGATTGAATAATCCATAATAATCTCGCCATTTGGTCCCATAGGCTCTAACTGCTTAATACCCCCTCCAAATCTGCTACCCATTCCGGCTGCCATAATAACCAATGTTGTTGTTTTCATAATAATCCTCCATTTTTGTGTTTTTATAATATTATTTATATTAATCCTTACTTTATTCTGAAAGTTCCGGATAATAATACCATCTTATGCTTGTAATCTTCTTATCTTTGTCAATATCAAATGCAATCTGAGCAAAGTCATCTGATGTGGTTGCCACACCGCTTTTATAAGGTGCTTTAAAAAATGTAAACTCTACAATAAAACTCTCCGCCTGCTCATAACTGGCATAACCATTATAATTAATCACACCGTAAGCCACATCATCTGTGGGCTTCACCGCATCAAGAGAATCCATAGTATAGCTTCCATACAGATATTTACCTAAAGCCGCAGTTGAATCTGCCGAAAAGTAATTATTATTCATGCAGTCAACATCTCTGTAATATACCGCCAATATCTCGTCAAACGTATCACCAACAGAAAGCCCTCTGGCAAACCCATCTGACTTCTCAGAAGATTCTACAGAAACCAATCTGTACGCACCATCCATATTATAGAAGCCTAATATTCTGCCACCATAAACATATACTTTTTCATCAGCAGTCACATCTTTAGATGCAGTGCTGGCGTTACCGCTTCCGTCCTGCTCTGTCGCCGTTACATCTATAACCTTATCCGGCTTTCCGTAAACCGCCTCTATCTCAGCATCTGTCATATAATATTTCACTGCCCCCAATGTAAGGTCATCATAATCAAACTTCTTTGCAGTACTCTGTGCCAGCTGATCATAGACAACCTGTTCCGTCGTCATATCTTCTCCATCCGGTGTAATCACCGCTTCAGGCTTGCCACAACCTGTCGTCGTGACTATAATTGCCACCGCTCCTGTCACAAACATCCCACGAATCCACGTTTTTATTTCTTTTATACCATGTGTCTTCATAGCCATTTTCTCCAATCTGCCATTATAAACAAATATAATATAGCATAATTAAAGACATTATAACATACTTTACAGATTATTGCAAAAATATCTCCAACCGGATTAACCGATTGGAGATATTAATTAGTTAATTATAGCTTATTACTTCTGTACACCTGCTGTTGAAATAATCTCTGATGCACTAACTGATGTGTCAAGCTTATAGTTGCCTGATGCAACATATGACACAGATGAATTGGTATCAAAGTTAGCATACTTACAAGATGTAGACACCTTTGTACTCTTGCTTGATACTATTGTACCATCCATATCACCCTTGCAGTTTGTAAATGTATCATTAAAGCTCTTGATACCGCCTGACTTAATCTGCATTGGGTTCTTACAGCTGTTAAAGATATTGTACTCAGAGAAAATGTAAGCATTTGCTCTTGGGTTCATACAATAACTTGTCTGGCCATTAAAGTAGTTATTATACATATGGATATCAGCCTGTCTTGCAAGAGGTCCTCTTGACTCACACTTATTCCAATAATTGTGATGATATGTAACATGATACTGCAAGTTAGCATCTGAACCACCTAAAAGGTTAGTCTTATGGTAGCTCTCATAGTAGCAGTAGCTGTTTGTAAAGTACATACCTCTCTTGAAGTCACATGCGCCATCACCGCCGTCCTTATCAGACTCTGCCGGATTAGAAATCTTTGGAGCATAGAAGTTGCAGTGGTGAATCCAACATCTCTCAACTGATGCTGTCAATGTTGAACCTTCCTGAACACCTTCCATACCAAGGCAGTCTTCAGGTACATTTCTAAAGCTGATATTTCTTACTTCAAAGCTCTTGCCATACTCAGGAGAGCCTGACAATGCCATAAAGTGAATACCCCAGCCGTTAATCTCTGCATCATTACCGATACCTTCGATTGTAATATCCTTACCTGAATGCATTCTTGCCATATATCCGTTGTCACCTACAGATCCGCCGTAATCAACTGAATCGTAAGCTGTAACTCCGTTAGGAGCTGTTACACTACCGATAATTCTTACTACAAGTGGTGTTCCATCCTTTGCAAGCTTCTCGATAATGTTCTGATTAGAGTTAGTCTTTCCACCCTTACTTGTCTTACCTGTACCAACATCCTTACCTGCTGAGTTAAGGATATTACCGATACCTGTAACTGTTGTGCCATCCTTAGATGTCACTGTAACACTGTTCTTATTAGCATCTGTTACATAAAGCACTATTGCATTGCTCTTAAGTGTACCGTCATCATTGTATGCACCTACGCCCTGTGTATAGTTGAAGTGTGCATAACCTGAACGATCCTGAGCCTCAACCTTGATACCGCTCTTTGTAGCTGTACCCTTGTTTGTCTTAACTGTGATTGAGTATGTACCTGCCTTCAAGCCAGGGATATCTACTCTTGCAACACCATCAACATCTCTCACAAGATATGTTAAAGCATCACCTGTAAGTGAACCTGACATAGTACCGCTGTATGAGATACCTGTGATATCAGAATCCTTCAATCCCTTAAATGTTGCATAAATTGTCTCATTCCAACCACCTGCTGTGATTGTTACACCGCTGATTGTTGAACTGCTTGAACCTGAACCAGATCCAGAACCTGAACCTGTTGCAGGAATTACTGTTACATCTGTCTTTGCTGAACAACCCTGTGTTGTACAGTGACGGCTCTTGCTTCCATCTGTTGTAGCAGTTGCCTCTGCATCAACTGTGTAAGATGATGAATAGCTGTGAGCTGTCTTAGCAATTGTCTCTGTATAAGAAGCACCACATGAACATGTATACTTCTTAGTACCTGTTGTCATACATGTAGCTGCCTTTGTTACTGAAGATGTGTATGAGTGTGTATGCTCATCACTTGAATCTCCAC
>JAFQIQ010000202.1 GCA_017397445.1 Lachnospira sp. | reverse complement strand
TTTGCATTAAGCTTTGCAAATTCAGCCTTCAAAAACTCTTCCCAGTCACTATGTGCATCAAAATACTCTAATCGCCATACAGACAGCTGCTTAGAAACTGCAATTTTTACACTCCTCTGATTAGCATCCAACAATCCTGCTTCCATCTTTGCATACGCACCAGCTTCATAATCATCATACATATCTACGAACCGCCGTGATTCATCTTTACAAAACATTTTAATAAACTCAAAGCATTCCGTTACCACACTATCTTTGATATAATACTCTCTAAAATGTGTGTTAAGTCCCCCAAGCATAAGACTCACAACACTTATTCTTTCATCAAAAGGTGCATTTTTTAAATGCATCATCATATTTTCATCAGCATTTCCACAAAGAATATCATCCACACTGTAAGCTTTTTCATACTTGTAGTATAAAGAGAGATAATTGTTAAAATCCATCGCCACATCAGAATGCTGAAGATACTGCTCTATAAGTTCGAGATCTACCGTAATTCCCAAACGCTCCGAAGCCTTTATCATATCAGATAAATCTTCCCATCCTCTTGCGGTAACAAAACGCTTGCCGTCTATGGTTGTCTCTATTCTATAGAAATTTTCCTGCCTTGCATCCAGATATGACAATATTGCCTGATGCACACCGTTTGTTCTTGCATATTCTTTCCATATAGTATAATCAGGCTCAATATTAATAAGCTTAACTCTGTCAAGAGTAACCACATCAAACTCTCTGACAGAACGGTTGTATTCCACAGGATTACCTGCTGCCACAATAACCCAGCCTTCTGGTACCTTTGTGTTACCAAACATTTTACCCTGTAAGAATTGTAACATAACAGGTGACAAGGTTTCTGACACACAGTTAATCTCATCAATAAAAAGAATACCATTCTCTAATCCGGTTCTTTCAATAATATCATATACCGATGCAATAATCTCACTCATAGTATATGATGTTACCGAATACTCTTCTTCATTGTATATTTTTTTCTCAATAAAAGGCAGGCCCATAGCACTCTGTCTTGTGTGATGAGTCATAGTATATGCTGCAAGTCCTACTCCAAGCTCCCTTGCCGCTTGCTGCATAATGGCAGTCTTACCGATTCCCGGCGGGCCGATAAGAAGCACCGGTCGTTGTCTCACCTCCGGTATAAGCGGTTCTCCATCCTCATCTTTTGCAATATATGCCCTGACTGCATTCTTAACTTCTTCCTTTGCTCTTCTAATATCCACAGTTTCTCCTCCTATCATAGTCATTGGATGACTAATTGCTCTTCACTAATATCCAGTCGCATAGCCCATCCCGGGACCTTTCTGTCTGCATCATACTCTCCAAGGAATACAAATGCGGCATCAAAAGACGGTCTTTTACCGGGATACACTCCGTACCCATCCGTAAAGTACAACAAACCTTTTAATTTTTTCAAATCACCCTTCTGTCTTAGACTCTCAACATACTGAAATGCCGGACGAAAGTCCGTACCACCGAAGCCTTTTGCTTCAAAGGCCTCTCTAAATTCTGTCATCTGCTCTTTTGACCTTATCACATAGTCTTCCTGTATTTCGTTATCGCACTGTATAATATGCAGATTTATCTTATCAAAAAAACTCTCACTTGAGTTGATAACGTCAAACGTCACATCTACAAATCGTTCCAGCAAATCAAAGGCACATGAACCGGATGTATCAAGCACTATAACAAAATCCTCTATACCTGATTCTTCTTTATACTCATTCTCTTCTATAAGAGGCATATTGCCATATACCTCCATACCATAATTATAAAATCCATAGTCGAATGAGTCCATATCAATATGCATATTCTCTCTGACTGTTGTAAATCTTTTCAAAAAATCCCTATAAGACATCTGCGAATGCGTTCTTGCTCCAAGAGCTTTCCTCAACTTACCTTTGCCATCACCTCTGCCCTGACCTGACATAAGTGCTGTTTGCATCTTTCTTGCAACATCATCCCACTGCTTGCTTTCTTTATCAGAATCATCATTCTGTTGATTTTTGTCGTCTTTTCTTTCTTTTTGCTTGTCTTCTCTTACCCAAAAGCTGTGGTCATCCACATAAAACATATTGGCTGCAATCATTTTTTGCACTTCCGCCCTCATAGAACGCATAAGTACATAGTATATATTCGCTGCACTTACAACTGGACATCTTTCTTCAAGAGCCTTATATATCTTTTCTTTTTCCGTATTTTCTACTTCCATCACACACGACAATTCCATACCGTCAATAATGTAAGATACTGCTATATCGCAAGCCAAATCCCATACTTCTTTATCCTTATCTGCGCCTGTATATATATGCTTAAACAGACAATGAAACACCGCATGGAGATATGCCCTGTTTATGGCAACCGGACTTTCTTTATACTTTTCTATCAGCTTTATCGGATTATAATACAAACTCCCACCGTCCGTCGCCAGAAAAGCAATTCCCTGATTACAATCTAACTTCAGTTGATTCAACGGTGCAAACAGATATCTCATAGCAATAAAAAGCTCCTGCTTTGACGTTTCAAGAACTTTATTCCCAAGCTGTGCCAGATGATCCTTCCCCGTCATATATTCATCAGAATTCGAATATCTTCTTTGTTGTTCCATAGTTTTCCCTCTGAAAAGCAAGCATTATACCAAGTCCCTCCATTAGGGATTCCTCTCTTGCCTTATTAATACAATATTTCAAATCCTCAGCCGTAATAAGTTTCATATTCAAGAACTCATTTAACTCTTCATATTTCTCATCCTTAGCCAGTTTCAACAGCAGCTCCACGCGATTATCAAAAAGATACGCTCTGTACTGTTCCTTCGCTTTATCGCTAAGATGATACGGATAATTGATTCTCCCCATAGCAATCTTTGCTGCCGACTCCTGCACATCTATATGCATGGCTTGCAAGAATATATTATCATACTCTGCATAATTAATATCCTCCCCCGTGATGCACTCTCTATACCTGATTCCTGAGCCGGAAGTGATCTGAGTAATAATTCTTGCAGGGGTATTTTCCTCATAATTATCAAGATAGTAAGGAAATACCACTTTCGACGTTCCGTCAGGATATTCTATTGTAACAGTGGTTTCATTATTAACCTCAGATAATATCCCCTTCAAACATCGTGTATTATTATGAGTTCTTATTATCTTAATGTCACTTATATTGTAGCAGTTCTTAAACGCACCATCACCTATATCAGTAACACCGTCACCCATCACAATACTTTTTAAACTTCTGCAGTTATAAAATGCATGAGCCCCAATACTCTCAACACTTTCAGAAAGTACAATCTCAACCAGTTCCCGCTTCTCAGAAAATGCAAACCGGTCTATACCTTTTACAATTGCATCACCTATATTGGTTGGTATTGTACACCTATTCTCTTCTCCAACATATTCAGTTATATATACATACTCGCCCTGCTGTCTTGTCTTGAACATTATCCTATCCTTATACAACACACCTAATAATTAAGGTGGTACTATTATTTGTGTTTTCACACATTTTTAATAATACCACCATTAAATTATTTACTCAACATTTTTCAGGGCTTCTTCCATAGGAATTCGCTTAACCTTACCAAACTGTGCTATGGCAATAATTGCATAAGAAATAATGCCCGTTAAAACTATTTTTACAAATATATTAAAATCAACATGATACGGTAGCCAACCTGAGTATGTTGCAAACATATAAACACACACCTGCTCCATCAGCACATTCACCAAAGGCAGTGTCAGAATCAACGATGCAATAACAACAATACTTGTAGTTATAACATACAGACTGCTCACTTCTCCGTTAGTATATCCAAGAATCTTCGCCATAGATATGGACTGACTGTTTTTCTCTATTACTATCTTTGAAAGAAGATAAATTATAAGCATAAACATACACACGCCGAACACTGCGAATATATCAAGAATTGAGCCAATTGATAATTTTAACTGCCTTGAAGTCTTTGTCATATCCTCAGGTGTTATTTTGCTGGCAATATACAATTCGTCAATATCCTTAATTTCCTTGTCAGAGAAATATCCATTGAAATAATCTTTCTCCATATCAAATACTTCATTGTAATAATCCCTTGTCATAAATACTGCTATGCCCGCCGGATAATAATAAGTACCTGATACTTTCCATGTGTATGTATCATCCTCATAAGGTGATTTTAAAGTAATGCTTTCACCGACTTTTATTCCAAACTTAGAAGCAAATGCTTCTGAGATATAAATCTCATCCTTTTTAAGTTTTAAATCTATATATTCACTACCTATATCTATGCCAAATATAGTAACATTTTCACTTGCAAGTTTTCCTTCAATTGTCTTCAAGCTTCCTGCACAATATTTCTCAACGCCAGTTGTTTCCGTATCTAACGGAGCCTTCAAGATATATTGGTAATCGCATATGGTATTAGCAAGAATCTCTTTCTGTGCATAATCCAGAAGTGGCTCAAAAGCAATTCCAAACATAAATATTATGTTTGCAAGAAAGATACCAATAACTATCATTACATAATTAGGAACATTCTGAAATATAATACGAAGTCTGTATCGTTTCATAATTCCAAGTTTTGTGGAAAGCTTTACATTTTTCTTCTTTTTCTTTTTACTTAAGTCACGGCGTAGGAACTTAAGTGGAGAAAGTTGAAGCTTATTAATCAATATAAGCACATTAATAGCCATCATAAGAATAACCGGAATAACTGTTGTCTGAATAAAGGCTTCCGCATTCCATATGGTTTCATAGGTTGTCAGACAATAGCTTGCATAATAAATATCTGCAGCCGCATCCTTCATCCATGTATATCCGATAACATTACCTACTAACGCCGAAACCAGTGTAACTATAACCGGCATAGTTATATAATGCACTAACAATTCGCTCTTTGTATATCCGGATGCTCTAAGTGTTCCAATAACATTGGCTTCTCTTGCAATTGTGTTGCTCGTTGTTATGGCAAATATAAATGCTATAATTACAACCACTATGTAAAGGAATATAGCCATCATATTGTGATCTCTGCCGATATCTTCACCTGTAAAACGAATGGCCTGATTGATATATTGCGGTATATAGTTTGTCACTGTTGCATTCTCAACCAAAACCTCAAGGAAATCTTCTGACATCTCTTTAGCTTCCTCATCATCATTTGGTGCATTATCATACTTCCATGAATAATTATAGTGATATGACGCATTCCCCAGATTATCAAATCCTTTCTCTGTCATAACACCAACACCGAATCTTACAGCATCAAACATCATATCACTGGTGCTTGAGTACAAGGCACTATAGTCTGTCAAAGCAACAAGTCCTACAACACTATACTCTTCACCTGCCAGTTTAAGCATATCCCCCACTTTAACTTTGTTATTTGTTGCATAAAGTCTGTCTATGGCAATCTCGTCTGCACTATTAGGAAGTTCTCCCTCCATAATGCACACTTTATTGATTTCTTCACGATTCTTAAATATTCTTAATGTGGAATCAAAATCATCTGTGGCTCTTTCCTTGTAGAAATTCTCATAAATAGTAACATTTTCCTTTTCCAGCTTAGCTATCAGAGAGTCTTCTGCTTCAAACATCAACTCAAAATTACCATGTTCAATATTATACTTTTCAAAGCTCTCGTCATAAGCTACAGTCATACTTCCCGACGCAACTAACATACCGGAAACTATAGCAATGACTCCTGCTATAAATACAAAAAGCACAAGGTACTTAGTAAAGTCTGTCTTTAATTCTCTAGGCAATCGTTTTAAAAGAGGATTCTTCATGTCCGCACCTCCTACCATTCAAGCTCTGTTGCAGAAGTTTTGTCGGTATTCACAGTATTATCTCTTATCATACCGTCACGAAGCCTGATAACTCTGTCTGCCATATATTTAATAGCATCATTATGTGTTACCATAACGATTGTATTGCCATACTTCTTATTAACATCCTCAATAAGCTTTAAGATTTCCTTGGAAGTCTTATAATCAAGGGCACCCGTAGGCTCATCACATAAAAGTATATCCGGATTCTTAACTATGGCACGTCCTATGGCAGTTCTCTGTTGCTGTCCACCAGATATCTGATTAGGCATCTTGTGCTGGTGTTCGTAAAGTCCCAGTGTGCGAAGAAGCTCATCCACATCCAAAGGATTGTCAGAAAGATATGCTCCAACTTCAATATTCTCCCTTACAGTAAGATTAGGTATCAGATTGTACATCTGAAATATGTATCCCAAATGTTTTCTACGATACATAGTCAGTGCCTTTTCATTCATATCAGCAATCTTTTTACCATTGATAGATATGTAACCCTCATCTGCACTGTCAATACCTCCTATAATATTAAGAAGTGTTGATTTACCGGAACCGGATGGTCCAAGCAGTACACAAAACTCTCCCTTCTCAATGTTAACGTCAATTCCTTTGAGAACCTCCATCCTGTTCTCACCTTCTCCAAAGCATTTTTTAATACCGCTGATTTCCAAAAACATAGCTTTTACTCCTTTTGTGTTTTATAGTGGATTTCACAACGTAAAAAACCGGGTATTGCATATGCTATACCCGGATAAAATCTTAATCACTTGTACCAACACCGGAGTTATAATAAAAAACAGACTCCATGTATAGCCAGATTGCAATACATGAGTCTCGTTATTTAAGACAAGCCAGACCAAAAGGTCAGGATGTTGACTTGCCACACTTTAAGTGCCACTACTCCCTCATTGGAATATTTTGTTGTTATAGTTAGTTTAGACTAATTAACAAAAATTGTCAATAAAATTTTTAAAACTTTTGTCTCCCTCACCATTAACTTGCTTTTTTCCTGCAAACCCATTATACTATATGATAGTTGTGCAGTTTAAGTAATTTATTGTATATAAGGAGGCGACCTTTGAAAAGATCTAATCACATTAAAACAATAACCAATCGAATACTGACTATTCTGCTAATCTTTTGTTTACTGCTATCAGGTAATTATATGACTCCTATATATGCCGTGACACAAAGCGACTTAGATAAAACGAATGCTGAGCTTGAAGAATTAAAAAAGCAACAGACCGCTTTATCTTCTGACTTTGCCAACCTTACGGCACAGTTAGAAGCAGCCTCACGAAAGATGAGTGAATATGACACAAAGATTAATGCAAAACTTACAGAAATAGATGCATTAGAAGAAGAGATCCTGAATTTATCAGACTCGATTAATTCACAATACGAAAGCATGAAGCTTCGAATTAAACATTCCTACGAACAAAGTTCAACCAATATGCTTAATGTTCTTCTGGAAGCTGACAGCTTTGCTGACTTTTTATCCAAAACCGAATATATATTGCAAATGTCTATATATGACCGTAATATGATGTCTTCTCTTCAAGATGATTTGAGTAATCAAAAAAACAAACAGGCAGCTATGGAAACTGAACTTGATTCACTTTACGCACTCAAAGCTCAATCCAAAGCCGAAAGTGACAACATCAAGAAACTTATGTCAGGCACTCAGTCAAAAATCAATGCATCTTCAGAAGATTTAAAGAAGCTTGAAGAGTTAGCTCTGGCTTATGAAAAAGCAATAGAAGAACAAAAACAAGCCCAGGCTCAGAATCCGATTCCGGACGTAACAATTAATCGTGGTAGCGGTTCCGTAGATAATTACGATGAAACAGACCTGGCTATGCTCGCAGCAATAATCGAATGTGAAGCAGGTAACCAGCCTTATGAAGGTCTTATTGCCGTAGGAAGTGTTGTTGTTAACCGTGTTAAAGATCCCCGCTTTCCAGATACTATTGAAGGAGTTTTGTTCGCCCAAGGACAGTTCACCCCGGTAGCCAGTGGTCGTTTTGCAATAGTTTATTCCAGAGGAGCTATGTCACGCTGCTATAAAGCTGCACAGGAGGTCCTCAACGGCACTATTAATACTAATGCTTTGTATTTCCACCGTTATAAACCTGAAAAGAACGAAAAGGGAACTATAATCGGAGATCACATTTTTATGTACAGTCTACATTAGAAAAGGAGTATTATTTACTATGAAAACTGGTATGGTTTTTGAAGGTGGTGCATTTAGAACCGTATTCTCTTGCGGTGTCATGGATGCTTTCCTCGACCTTGACATTATGCCTAATTATATAATTGGTGTTTCGGCAGGTGCTGCATATGGAACGTCATATGTTTCCAAGCAAAAGGGACGAAATCTTACTTTAATTAAGGAATATTGTAACGATAAGCGATATATGGGTATAGGCAATCTTCTTAACCCTAAGAACAAATGTTACTATGGACTTAAATTTGCCTATGAAACAATTCCTACGGAAATTTTACCTTTTGATTATGACACGTACCGGGCTAATCCCGTAGACTTCTACGCTACAGTAACTAACGTAGAAACCGGTGAAGCAGAGTACCTTCTGTATGATGTTAATCAAGTGCCAAGCAAGACTCTTATAGCAACTTGTGCTCTGCCTATGCTCTTTCCAATTGTTAAGATTAAAGGCAAACAGTATCTTGACGGTGGTATAAGTGATTCTATACCTTTCAAAAAGGCTTTAGAAGATGGTTGCGACAGAGTTGTAGTTGTCTTAACACGCCAGCCTGATTACAGAAAAACCACTTCCGGTTCAACTAAGCTCGCCGCTAAGATGTACTCCAAATATCCGGCTCTAGCTAAAGCATTGCTGAATCGCGCTGATAATTATAACCGTTGCCTTGACGAACTTGCCGAGTACGAAAAAGAAGGTAAAGTAATCGTAATACGCCCGGACTCTACCGATGGTTTTTCACGTATGGAGAAGGATAAAGCCAAGATTCAGGCACTTTATGATGATGGTTTCAAAAAAGGAATGGATTACGGCGACAGAATCAAAGAATTTTTCAATGTTTAATCCGGAAGACATCTTCCGCTTAAAAATACAATCAATAAGGAGAATACTATGTTTACATTTAACAACGACATTGCAGCAACACCATGCGAGCCTGGTGTAAGCCGCAAAATTTTATCTTACTCAGACGAACTTATGATGTGTGAAATCAGTTTTGAAAAGGGCGCCAAGGGAAACTTCCATAAGCACGAACACCTTCAGATTACATACATCGCAAAGGGAAGCTTTGAATTTACCATTGACGGAGAAACTAAGGTTGTTTCTCAAGGCGACAGCGTATATATGCCATCTAACGCTGAGCACGGTGTTACATGCCTCGAGGAAGGTATCCTTGTGGATGTTTTCAATCCTAAGAGAGCTGATTTCTTAAAGTAATTATTATGAAACGCATCCCCTGCGTTCCCAAACACAAAATGTGCCGGCTACATAATGTAGCCGGCACATTCTTTATTCAGCTTAACCAATTGATTTTTCTACATTCTTAAGCATCTCAACATCCATAAACATTCTCTGTCCTGCATAGTTAATAACTACACCTGTAGCACCAAGCTCCTCAATAAGTCCTGAAAGCTCAGTGAACTTATACATAATATTATCGCGGTGATCTCCGTAACATTTGTTCATTTCAAAACCATCTGTAAATGCCGGAACTGCAATAACTTCACCGTCTTTGCCAAGGTCCTTGGCTATATCAATAAACGGATACGATATCTCTAACTCTTCTTCTGTTTCCTGCTTCAGGCATGGTACAATAAACTCTGAGTCAGCCATTAACTTGAACATTCTGTTTTCACGCTTTACAATCATCTCTTCACGTGCTTCTTTATCCTCCGGCTTTCTCACCTCCTGGAAATAATCAATCATAGCCGCCTGAAGATCCGGATTCATAACATAGTCATCATCATAGAAATCCTCATACGCATAGATTTCCTCTCTGCCAACCTTAAACATAACCTCTGTTCCATCAGCAAAGATTACTGTCTGGTAACCATTACGATACATATGTCCTATCTCATACTTAAAAGTCTGCTCCGTAACAACACCGGTTTCCACACGATAACCTGCCTTAGACAAAATATCCTCAAGGCCTTTACGGTTCTCATAATTGTAAAGAACCACCAAACATCCATCAACATAATATGGATATCCTGTTAAACCGCTGTACATAACCCAAAGTTCTTCCTCACTCTTAAGTCTCTCAACAGCATATGCACGAACCTCTCTAAGGGCTGACGCAAAAAATGCAACATCATTGTCCACACGGTTATCTGTTGCTGTCTGCAAACATTCAGGTAACACCTTTGCTGCCATATAAACTACTTCCTCAAGAGTAGCCTTCTCCATAGCCGGTATTCCATAATTCTCAGTTTCGAGAATAACTTTTAATAATTCTTGTGCTCTTTTAACTTCCATCTCACAATTCCTTCCATAAAATAAAATCTGAAAATATTCTATCACATTTTGTCAAATTAATCAACTTATGTGCCTGAGTTCATTTCATACTGGCCTATGTACTCCCAGGTACGTCCTTTGTCGTGGGACTGATACCTGGCAACAGTGCTGCCATTATTAAATATCGCATTTTCCCCTTGGGAAATATTAATAATCAATGCACCCTTTGAGTTATAACTTGGAATCTGAGCTTCCTTGAACACATGATTCCATGTAAGCCCTGAATCACTGGAAACCCCTTCCAGTTTCTGTGCTTCAAAGATTATCTTAGAAAATGTTTTGCCGCCGTCCCTTGTAAGATATATATTACTATCCATACCATCTGCATACTTGTAACACACAAAACCATTGTTCTCATCAATAAACTTAACACCCTTTATTATACCAGTGGTAGGTCCGGTTCCTACATTGTTCCATGTAACACCACCATCCGTCGTTGAATATATACGACTTGATTCATACATTTCCGTCTTATCATACCCTACGACAATAACACCTAAATTCTCTCCAAAGAATTCCACATACATATAATCAGCATTGTATATTCTGTCTATTTCACAGGTAATCCAGTCTTCTCCCATATTGTCAGTATACAATAACGTAACCGGAACATCACCGTTTTCTTCTGACTTACCACCATATAAAACAGCTGTCTTGGTAGTTGATATCATATATGAGCCCGCTTTTAAAGACACACCCTCATCATCATTAATAAACAGATTATCATATGCAACCGGCACTGCCGTGTAAGTTTCACCGCCATCATATGTTATATATAATGTCGAATCTTTAATCGTATAACCGGTTAGTGAATCTTTGTTTTCCTCTGTCTGATCTCCGCTTGAGTTATTTTCTTTCATAGACTCATTATACTGATATATTCCGTAATCCTCCGGCGTAAGCATGGAATCCACATAGATAGTAGCTGTACCGTCATAATGATTATCAATATCAAATCTTACAACCCATTCGCAACGCAATCTTCCTTCATCCAGAATTCCTTCCCATGAAGAAAAATACTCCGTAGTGCTATCTAATAGTTTAGCTGAAAAACCGATTAAAACCGTATTATTAGCCTCATCAAGCACACTGGTTTCGTCAATTTGTATCTGACGCAATGATTTAGTCGCTGACAAAAAACGCTGTGTATACTGAGCCAGATATTCTTTTATCCAAACATCACCTATCTTGCCAATTCCAACGCCTGTAAACTGCTCTGTTGCAGAACTTCCGACTGTAACACTGTCATCATCTTCATCGGATGAAGCAGCATCTTGTCTGTCAACTACATTCCCACTCTCATCTATACATACAGTAAATGTATATCTTGACTTCAACTGTATCTTACTTTGCATCTTATCAGCATAATTCGCATAACTGGCAATCACCACTGCAATCACTACAGCCAATGCAAGGCCCACCTGAGCTAATGCGTTAACAACCTTTTTATCCAACTTCATAACCTTCTCCATTCCGTAGCTTAATACTACTTTGTGGCAATGGCATCCTTTACAATCCCTGCATAATTACGATAATTGCACAAAACAAGGAATGATATAATTCCTAAAACCACTATTGCAATTACAAATACCGGCGTAACAAGAATATGCCAAAATACGCTAACCGTACGTGTCATATATAACACACCATATCCCGCCATCAGCGATACCGCCATAACAGTTCCAAAAACTGCCCCTCTATTATTGTATAATAATCTGGCCTTTTCATACATCAAAACCACTAATACTTCACCTATCGGTCTTGCAAACATCGTTATCAAAGACAGTAACAGACATACATGCATCGGAAGTTTTATCACATAAAGTGCCAATGCAAAAAACGCAAAATCCGTCACCATCCTATACATAACTTTCCCCAATGAATTAATAGCAGGGCTTATAAGTACAACTCGCGTCATAAAATAATCACGCTTATCAACCACACAAATCACACTATTTACAATGCTTCCCGCCACTGTACATATCAAAAAGAACAAAAACATTAATGTAAGTGTTCTCTGCTCTGCAATAAGGGGGCAATCATTGGCTAATATTCTGTATGGCAGCCAGACAAACGCAATCAGAAACAATAATTTTTTGACAAACTCCCAGCCCAATAACACCAGTTGCACCAATACACCAATTATATGTTTCAAAATATTATTGCCATTATCAACGACCTGTGTATACACACCTTTTCCAATTCCCGGCACACGCTTCAACATCATAATAAATCTGCCGGCATTCTCATTATATCTTAATATCTTCTCTGCAAAGAGCCTTTTAATAATTATCATTAGCATCTTCTCCCAATATATCAGCAATAGCCTGCTTAATCTCAGGTGCATCAAGCATATCACCTGACACCTCATTAAGCTCGCCTTTATTCAATAAAAGTATGTCATCCGACAAAAACCTTGCAATATCCAATCTGCCTGTTGTTACTATAACAATTCTTCTGCTGCACTCTTCACTAATTATATCAAAAAATTCCTGCACAAACGAATCACTGCATGTGTCAAGCACATCATCAAAAAGCATAACATGAGGCTTTTGAATTAAATACATCGCAAGGAAAAGTCTTACCTTATCTTCCACATTATATTCTTTTATGAATTTGCGTCTCACATTTCTGTTAAGTGCCACCTTATCCATATATGTTACCGGCTTCTTGGAACCTTTTTTTAGCTGACACAGATACGTAATAAAATCTTCACCCGTAACATATTCCGGCAATACATCTTCATCTGAAACATACAACGACACCTGATTAACACGGCCCTTTATAACACCGCTGTCAAGCTTATAGTCCTTATTTATACATTTAAGAAGGACGGTTTTTCCTTCCTTGCTCCCGGCAAGTACAGAATATAACCTACCTTCTTCAAACACATAATATATATCAGACAACACTTCATTGCCATCAATCATTTTCTTAATATGATTAAGTTGTAACATATCTTTATCTCCATAGCATATTTACATATAATTATATTACATTTTAACTCTATTTGCAATTAGCCTGTATTGATTTTAAACTAATATAATGATATAATACAGTGAATTTATGACTATTATGTGAAAAGAGAGGTTCCCATGAAATTAATAAAAAAACATTGGCGACTGTTATGTGCCGGTTATGTATTCATATATTTACCCTGGTTCTTTACGCTGGAACGTATGTACCCCATAGATTCTCCTAAAATGCATATTCTTAACACAGCATTT
>JAFQIQ010000019.1 GCA_017397445.1 Lachnospira sp. | reverse complement strand
GTTACATCCAACAAAGTACGCAGAAGAGTTAGTTAAGAAGATGGAAGTTAGCGGTGCTAAGGCTTACCTTGTTAACACAGGATGGAATGGTACAGGTAAGAGAATCTCTATTAAGGATACTCGTGGTATCATTGATGCAATTCTTGATGGTTCAATCGAGAAGGCGGATAAGAAGAGCATTCCATACTTCAACTTCGAGGTTCCAACAGAGCTTCCAGGCGTTGATACTAACATCCTTGACCCACGTAACACATATGCTGATGCATCTGAGTGGGAGACAAAGGCTAAGGATCTTGCAAGCCGTTTCGTTAAGAATTTCTCTAAGTACGAGGGTAACGAGGCTGGTAAGGCACTTGTTGCAGCTGGTCCACAGTTATAATTATTAATATGTAATATATTTCCCTCTTCTGACTATGGTTAGAAGAGGGATTTAATGTTAGGTTGAGGCTAAATATTGCTATGAGGAAATGATAATGATTAAGGCAGTTTTATTTGATCTGGATGGCACATTATTACCTATGAATCAGGATGAATTTGTGAAATTATATATGGGGCTTATGGCAAAGAAAATGTCCGGATATGGATATGATCCGGAACTTATAGTAAAGGCCATATGGTCCGGAACCGATGCTATGTATAAAAATAATGGAAATACTACTAATGAAGAAGTTTTCTGGGAAGAGTTTGGTAAATATTTTGATAGAGATGTAAGAGCAGATGAACCAGTATTTGAAGATTTTTACAACAATGAGTTTGCAGGAGCGAAACAGGCTTGCGGTTATAATGAAAAGGCAAAAAGACTAGTGGAAACGGCAAAGGGTACGGGATGTAAAGTTGTGCTTGCTACTAATCCTATATTTCCGCCGGTAGCCACAAGAAAGCGAATCATGTGGGCGGGGATTAGCGAGGATGATTTTGGGTTTGTGACTACATATGATAATTCACATTTTTCAAAGCCTAATAAAGAGTATTATAAAGAGATTATAGCGAAACTGGGAGTAAAACCCCAGGAATGTCTTATGATAGGTAACGATGTTACTGAGGATATGGTTGCTAAGAACTTAGGTATGGAAGTGTTTTTAGTGACGGATTATCTTATTAACAAAGAGGATGAAGATATATCTCAATATCCTAATGGAAGCCTGGAAGAAGCAATTGAGTACGTGAAGACTATAGCAAAGTGATTGTATTATTATAAATATTATGTTATAATTAGCAAAATATGCAAAAGTAAAAGGGAGGATTTTATGAGGATTGATACTAAAGATTTAGTAACAACGGTAGCCTATATGATAGGTGTAAAAAAAGATAATATAATTAAATATTATGAAGAAGAATGCAGGGAATTGCTGGACAAGCTGTTTAAAAGCAAAGAAGCAACGATTATTAGATATCTTAGTAAGTTAAGAACGACATTATTTTTAAGATATAAAAAAACAGATTCAGAATTGCGATTTAATATTACTAATCTTGATAAAATTGAGTGGTATGACAAAGATAATATAAAACAGCTTCAGGAGTGGGGAATTCCGGTGTTACAGCCTAATTATACTTCTGATATGTATATGGAGCATTTTGCAAATCTTATTGCAGAGAATATTGATGCATGTGAACATTTATTCGAGGATTGGATTAAATTCGAATATATAAAAGATTTATTTGTTATTCCAAGACAAGGGAAGAAGAATGTATTAAAAGCAGAGTTTGAAACGTTTATGAAATTTTATAAATTCTATCCGTTCCAGATGTATATTCATTGGAGTCCTAGAGATTGTGGTAATATTCTTTACAATGATGAAAAATTTGTAGGTGTTTTGTACGGACAGCACGGAGAGTTGTTTACGGATACCTCTAAAGTTAAAGATGCTACAGATGAGACTAAGGATAATATATATGAATTTATTAATTCGGGTCATAAAGTGGCTATTGCAGTTGATTGTGAGAATTCAGATGTATTCAAGTTGTATGGGGTTTTGAAGAATCTTAATCAGGAAGAGCTTGATAAGATTGAGAAGATTATGTTGTTTGATGATAGTCATACATCTACGGCGTGGGAGTGGCTTGGTAAGTTTACAAAAATTCCGGTGGAATATATACAGGTACAGAGAGTGACTGATGCTAAGTCGTTGGTGGATATTCAGATGACGGCAGGTGTTTGCACGGCATATTACAAAGATAACATAGATTCTTTCATAGTGTGCTCAAGTGATTCGGATTTCTGGGGATTAATTTCTTCGCTTCCGGACGCTAATTTCCTTGTAATGTATGAGTATACTAAGTGCGGAAAGGCAATTAAGGAGGCTATGGCTGAAAAGGGAGTTGTTAATTGTTCAGTTGATGATTTCTGTACGGGTAATGCGACTGAGTTAAAGCGTGCGGTGCTTTTGGATCAGTTGGAGTCATATGGAAATAAACTTGTTGGTATGAATGGTAAGGATTTGGCGAGACAGGTTTATGTAGATACAAGAATAACATATGTAGAAGCGGATGTAGAAAACTTCTATAACAAATATGTTAAGAGTATTCGTTTGAAAATGGATGAAGAAGGTGTATTTCGTATAGAAATAGCCAGGTAATCAACATTAACTTAAATAAGATTAAGCAATTGTGCCGGTGGCTTTAAAAGCCGCCGGCACATATTTTATATTGCTATTTACATAAGTCGGGCACCATCTTTGCCTTGGAAGAAGAGTGCCAGAGCACCAGGTCCAAGGTATGAACCTGTCACAGGCTCGTGTTGAACTATAACTACCTCTTTAGGCGGTTGTATCTTCATTAACAGCTCTTTGAGAGTATTGGCATCGTCGGCACAGTTAGCATGTGAAATACCAACTATCAAATCTGATTGGTCTATTGCAAGCTCTTCGTATTTTTTGGCAAGTGCTTCAATGGCACGCTTGCGTCCTCGGAATTTAGCGAAGGATACAATTTTTCCGTGTTCGTTACCTTTTAATAAAGGTTTGATGTTCAGAACTGTTCCGGCAATAGCGGTTGCGTTAGAAATTCTTCCGCCGCGCTGGAGATATTTTAAATCATCTACAGTAAATACCTGATACATATTGTCACGAATCTTTGAAACTTTTTCGGCAGTTTCTTCTATTGATTTCCCCTGTTCCTTTAATTCATATGCCCATACTGCTAAAAGCCCTTCTCCAAGAGAAGCACCAAGACTATCAATCAAAATAATTTTGCGATCAGGATAATCTTCTAAGAGCTGGTTGGCTGCGATGCCGGCTGATTCATAAGAACCACTGATGCCGGAAGACATACCTATAAAAAGAATGTCACTGCCGTCCTTCAGAATAGGTTCAAAGTGGTCTATATATCGCTGTGGATTAATCTGGGAGGTTGTTACACGAACTCCGTTTAACATCCTGTTGTAATAATCCACGCCATCAAAAGATTCTGTGTCAAGACAGGTAAACTCTTCATCTCCAATAAAATAAGAAAAAGGAATTATCTTAATAT
>JAFQIQ010000201.1 GCA_017397445.1 Lachnospira sp. | reverse complement strand
GTATTAAAAAATATTGAGATAGAAGATAAGCGTTGTTTTGTAAGTTGATTGTGTAGTAACTTATATGGCAACGCTTATTTTATATGTACCTGTGTCGGAGTATAAAAAAAGAACCGATGTGAGTGGGTGACGACATCGGTTCTTTTATGTTCATGTATTAAAATTAAGCTAATGTGTTAACAGCCTTTGTGATACGAGAAACCTTTCTGGCAGCTGTGTTCTTGTGGTAGATACCCTTAGAAGCAGCCTTTGAAATCTCAGCGATAGCAACTGGCAAAGCAGCCTCAGCAGCAGCCTTGTCGCCAGCAGCAACAGCAGCGTCAACCTTCTTAATATAAGTCTTAACTCTTGACTTGATAGCCTTATTTCTGTCAGCTCTAATCTGACTTGTGATTACTCTCTTCTTAGCAGATTTAATGTTAGCCAAATCCGTACACCTCCAATTAAATTGATTTAATTTCTTTCTTTCATCTGTTTCGCATTAAAGCCGGACACGGACGTTCTAATGTGAACATACTTCTGTATTCTATACTAACAAAACTCATAAGTCAATAATTATTTGTTAAAAAAATGAAAAAAGTTAACAATATATTGTGTATGCTGTATCAGGGAGGGTATATATGAGCTATATAAGTAATATTAGAACAGATTTAGCACTGGAAATCAATGAAAATGTTAATAAAGATGACAGTGCATACAGAGGGATTGTTGTTACGGAAGATGTTGATAAAGCTACAGATATTAAAGTGACCACTTTAGAGATAGTAAATAAACATGGAGAGAAGATACTTGGAAGAGAAAAAGGAAGATATATAACTATTGAAGCTAAAGAGCTTAGTTATGCTGAAGAAGACTACTCGAAAAAATTAACTGACATTGTAGCTGATAAGATAATAGGTTTAACTAAGCCGCATATTGAAAAAGGTGGAAATGTATTGGTGGTAGGTTTAGGAAACAGAGAAGTGACAGCTGATTCATTAGGGCCATTAGTCGTTGATGGCCTGAATATAAACAGACATTTAGATAGCGAATCGAAGGTGTTAATTACTTCATTATGTCCCGGAGTTATGGCACAAACAGGAATTGAGACAGCACAGATAATTAAAGGTGTTGTGACGGAGAGCAAACCTAAAGTGATTATTGTAATTGATGCGTTAGCAGCAAGAGATTCAAGGAGGTTGAATTCTACGATACAGATATCGGACAGAGGTATTAATCCGGGGTCCGGTGTTGGCAATCATAGAGTTGGGATAACGGAAAAATATGTGGGGGTACCGGTGGTTGCCATAGGCGTGCCTACAGTGATAGATGCTCCTACGATAGTTTATGATGCACTTGATACTTTTATTAAAGCAATGGGGAGTGTGGAAGGGCTTGATGATATGGCACGTATTATGGAGTGCTACAATGATGAAGAAAAATATGAATTAGCCCAGGAGGTTATATCACCGATTATGGCAGATATGTATGTTACGCCGAAGGATATAGATAGCGATGTTAGGATTATAGGTGGCATTATTGCAAATGCAATTAATTGTTTGTGTGCATAATTATTCTGTGAATGTTACTAAGCTTACCTTCATATATTGAGGTGTGGAGGTATGGAATGAGACAAGTAAGGAAAATTAATGTAATACAGATATTTGTTATGATTACGAGTATGTGTTTAATTATGGTGAGTTTTAAGTTAACCCATGCAGATACACTTATATTAAAAATATCAGAACGGGT
>JAFQIQ010000200.1 GCA_017397445.1 Lachnospira sp. | reverse complement strand
CTTGCTGACCCATGTAAGAATCGGTGCCATAATAAGGGTAATTCCGCCTAAGATAAAATTCGTATAAAGCATCAGTATCACAGTTCCCACGATAGTAATAGCTCCGGACACAATCTTAATAAGGGTTGTATTAAGCATTTCACCTATAGTATCAACATCGTTAGTGAAACGGCTCATAATATCGCCGGTGGAATTATTGTCAAAATACTTAATGGGCAATGTCTGCAACTTGTCAAAAAGGTCCTGGCGCATTCTCTTTAGCGCCCTCTGGGACACCGTAAGCATTATGCGGTGCTGCAGCCACTGGGATGCCACTTCAATCACATAGACAACTGCCAGAACGCCAAGTGCCGCAATGAGACTCATCATACGTGGCGTAACATCCAAATCGTTGGGATCATAATATATAAACTCATTAATAATCGGTCTTAGCATATAGGAAACCGCCAGTGAAGCCAATGTGTAGACCACTGCAAATGTAATGGCAACCAGCAACAGCTTGCGCTCATACACAAGATATTTAACAAGTCTTCCTATAGTCTTTGCCATATTCTTAGGCTTACCCTTGGCAGACATAGCCATGCCTCTGCCCGCCATTCTGCCGATATTCATTTCCTTCTTCGCATTGTCGGCCTTGTATGTACTATACTTCTTCTTAATACGTTCAATTCTTTGCTGGTCCATACTCTATGCCTCCTTGTCTTTCTGCGAATAATAAATCTCCTGATAAGGTACGCAGGAAACTATCAGCTCATTATGGCTTCCACATCCTACAACCTTTCCGCCATCCATAACGATAATCTTATCTGCATCAAGCACGGAGCTGATTCGCTGGGCAATAACAATCTTCGTAACCCCTGTAAGTTCCCTGCGAAATGCCTCTCTGATGCAAGCATCCGTGGCCGTATCCACGGCACTTGTAGAATCATCCAGAATAAGAATCTTAGGCTTCTTAAGCAGTGCTCTGGCAATACAAAGTCTCTGCTTCTGACCTCCGGACAGGTTCACACCGCCCTGCTCAAGCTCAGTCTCATAACCATCCGGGAAACCGCTGACAAATCCATGAGCCTGAGACACATTGCACGCCCACACAAGTTCGTCATCCGTAGCATTTTCATTGCCCCATCGCAAATTCTCCGCAATAGTTCCCGAAAAAAGCGTATTCTTCTGAAGCACAACCGACACGCCCTCACGCAGATTATTAAGTGAATAATCCTTAACATCCACACCGTCCACAAGAACACGGCCCTCGTCCGCATCATAAAGTCTTGAAATCATAGAAATAAGCGTGGTCTTACCGCTACCCGTGGAACCGATAACACCAACCAGCTCGCCGCCACCGATAGAAAGGCTCACATTATCAAGAACCTTCTCGTGATTATTCTTAAAGTACTTAAATGACACATTTTCAAATCTAATGCTACCCTCAAGTATCTTCTTATCCTTGCACTTTGCCGTCTCATCCGTAATATCAATCTTCGCCTCCAGCACCTCTGTAATACGTCGGTTAGAGGCCGCCGCTCTCGTACCCTGCAGGAATATATTCGCAAGGAAATCCAGCGCCGTAAGAATCTGAGTAAGATATGTAATAAATGCAGTGAGAGTTCCAAGTTCCATATCTCCCACCATAATCTGCTTGCCGGAAACCAGCACCACCGCCAGCGTCGTAAAGTTAATGGCAAATGTTGACAACGGCTGCAAAAGAATCATCATCTTCAGCGCCGACATACTCTTAGTCATAAGCTCGCCATTAACCGCGGCAAACTTCTCCTTCTCGTACTCCTCCCTGACAAACGACTTAATAACATACTCATTGGTAATAGTCTCATTGATACTGTTATTAAGCTTATCAAGCCTGTTCTGCATAATAGTGTATCTCGGAGATGCCACCCTGATAACTATAGCGATAGCACCTGCAAGAATCGGCACCACAATACATATAATCACCGCCAGCTTCGGATTCAGAATAAAGGACATAATAATGGCGCCCACAAGCATAACCGGGCTTCTAAACACACCTCTAAGCAAGGACTGGCAAAATGTCTGAATCTGGGTAATATCATTGGTAATACGCGTAATCAGCGACCCCGTAGAGAAATCGTCAATATTCGAAAATGAAAACTGCTGCACCTTCTCAAAGGTCTGCTTTCTCACATCCGCCGCCAGACTTGCCGCTCCCTTTATGGCAAAATACGCTCCCAGCACACCTGCAACAAGCATCCCCACCGCCAACAGAAACATATAAAAACCATTCAACAAAATATAATCCCTGTCACCATTAGCCGCCCCCACATCAATGATGTTGGCATTCACAAAGGGCAAAATAAATTCCCCGCACGCTTCCAATATCATAAAGAAAGGCCCGAGGATAAAACAATATAAATATTTCTTAACAACATTCTTGTACTTTTTCATATCATACCTCAATTCATGTGGTTTGTGGTGTGGAGCTGAAACCCTTAGCAATTCGCCCAACGTAGGGCGGAGCAGGCAGCTACACACCACTTTTACTTATATGTAATTATACCACTTTTGAAGTACTGATTTCTTGCTTGGTTTTGGGGTGATTGGAGAATTTTCTGTAAAACAGAAAATTACCACAATTCCATCTCCGGATCATACCACACCTTATCAACCACATATTCACCATCCGTGTAAATAAGTATAGCACAAGGATATTTCTCATACCACGACGTATGAGTAAATCCACTAAACTTAACACTTCCAAACCACACAACCACCGCTACCTGATTATTATAGTCACAAACCATAGGATGGAAGCAACCTAACCTTAAATCATTAAATGTTCCTCCATTAACTTTAGGCAAATCTATGAATCCATCGTTAAACCACTTTTTATAAGAATCTAATATTGCCTTTCTTTGATTTTCCGTAAAGGTGCAATATCCATCTGTATTTCCATTGAAGTATTTTAATTCCTTACCTTCCCTAAAATCATACACATAAAGACCATCTCCTGAACCCAATTCTCTTTCATGATAATTCATGTACTCTATAACCAGTTCTTTATATCCGTCATTGTTCATATCAATCTCTTTGAAATAAGTATGACTTGCATGAAAACCATACTCTAACACCATACACAATTTTAAACCGCTGATACTGCCAAGTTCACTAGTATATGATATCTCACAATTAGGTTCTCCCATGCCAGCCTCTATTACTTTAAGGCTTGCTTTTGCATATGAGTTTTTCCAGTTTACGTTCTTTTCATCATCTGACTTCGACGTATAACCTTCATTAAAAACATTTTCTGAAACCATAACAAAATTAGGAATCGCATCCCCCCAAGGAATATCATACTCACTCCTATACTTCACACCTGCCTGCGTTTCTTTCTGGCTAACATCCGGCGCATCAGACTCTGTCTGTAATTCTGTTACCGGCTCTTCTTTGCCTATCTTCGGTTGTGACATATTATGCACAACGCTAATCACCAATGCTATACCAGCTAATATTAAAAACACCAAAACAATCAATGCGTTACGCTTTTGTTGGTTCATGGGTTATTCTCCTACACTTGTAATTCCCTCATCTTTACTCACTTCAACAAACACAGCCCAATATGCCATGTCATCTGTCACAGCTCCCATTGGCACTTTACGCTCTGTTCTAACATATCCTACACCATCAATTACATCAAGTCTGTTAAACTTTAATGTGATGGAACCCGAATTCAGTGTAAAGTACTTCATTATCAAATCATTTTCCGCAAAAAATGCTTCATCATAAGACTCTAACTTTTCCTTGTATGACTTTGATGTGCTACCACCATTAAGAATCTTTTCCACCCATTGCTTGTACTCATCATAGGTATGTATAAGCAAAACGTTGCCATCATCTCCGTCTTTTTCATCCCAGTACGCTACATAACCGTACTTCTCGCACACGGCTGTGTAGTCCTTAGCTTCATTGCGCCTTGTATATACACTGTATCCTATGCAAATGGCAGCGATTACGACTATGCAGATTGACAGGGCTATTAGTGCTTTAATTATATCCTTTTTCATAATAACCTCCCGAACACTTTAATGTTATATCTTTATTGTATATGATATGAATAAGAACAGCAATCTGTTTTATCAGTTTTCTTTGCTGAGAATTGTTTTACTTTTATTGTGTAATTTCCTGATGTCAACGCATCGCAAGGTTACATTTTTTATGCAACAGCCATTACAAAACACATTTTAAAATCATAATATACGTAAAAATGGCATCAAAGTCCTCCCTCTAACAATGATGACATATAACGCAATATATCATCTTACACACATTATCGCACCCATGATTCAACATAATCATTCCAAATAGATTCATCCGATAAGTTATTTCTATCTAAACATTTTGAAATAAACTCTTCTGTAAGGTTTTGCAAATCATACCCCTTTAATTCCTTTATGAAGTTAGAAATATTATTTTTTAACTTATTAACATTTCTTTTCCTCATTATTTTTACATTATGTGAAAAATTAGCATCTGCTGCTACTTTTTTTGTTGCAATCACCAATACATTTAACACTTCAGCTTCATGATACTCAGCTTGAAACCAACCGCAATGGTTCTCCATTTGTCCGACTTCTTCCTTTTTTATACACTCTCGTGTTTCACTTACCTGACTCTTGCACTCTATCATTATGTATTTGTTCTTCCCAACACACCACAAATTATCTGGTCCCTTTCTATATAATTTATCTGGTCGCTGACAAATATATCCTAAAAGTCCTCCTACTTTATCCATTGCATCTTCAAATTTATCAGCGACAACACCTATTGACAAATTGTTCAGAACATCTTGAGCATGCAAATTCAGTTCATCATATGATTTGTAAGAACATAATACCCTTTTAATATTATTAGCTCTCATTACATTCACACTTGCTAACGGAACATAATTTATTCCACCTTGTGGTTTTAACAAATATCTGTTCAATTTAAACGAAGCATTTTGCAGTTTATCCGCTTCAACTCTACTGACTAAATACATCCTTCTTGCCATTTGCTGCAAATACCATCCCTTATCTTCAGCTGAAATTGTAGCACTATCAATGTAGTTTTGTAATATCTCAACTGAACTAACATAATCTCCCATTATAAAATAATCTTCTGATTGTTTTTCAGCATTAAGCATTTCCCTATTAGGCGCAGACGCTCTAGCTTCCACCATTTCCATACGTGACTTATAAAAGCTTTTCCACCCTTCATCTCTATTAACACTTTGCTTAATAAAATCCATCAAATAATTAATATTCTTTTCTGTTGTATCTTCCACAGACATTTTTACAATCTCTAGTCCAATATCAACTTGTTTTCTAGTCTGCGGCGAAAACAGACCCTTGGTCTCTTTGCTCATAATGAATTTCACCAAATCTGGACCAATAATAAATATGCAACCGTAATCTTTCTCGCCTCTTACACACCGACCTAAACCTTGCTCTATTTTTTGTGCAATTTTTCCTCTAATCAAGTCGCAATCACTACGCCCCTTTTCTTCATACAAATCACTCATACTTCCGAAACACGGAAGCGAATCAAATATCATAACCCTACATGCATCATCCGGCAAATCTATTCCATCATAGCGATTTGCAATAACCATAGTTTTTCCATATTGGCTATCGACTCTTCTAGTGATTTCATAAAAAATGTTATCTTTATTCAGCAGATCACAATTTAACTCTTCATAATCTTTTTGCTTTTCTCTACTAGGAACTAACGAACATGTCCCAAACGAAGGCCAATTATATTTACACAAGTATTTAATTACATTTTCTCTATTCCATCCATCGTCTATTAATGATGGAATTATAATCATCTTCTCACCTGACCACTTCTTATCTCTGGATTCTATAGGATTATCAATTGCATAATCCGAAAAATTAAAATTCTTCACAAAGAAGATATCATCTTGAGTTGTTGCGGACATTAAAATTCTCTGAGACGCTTTATCAAAACTTCCAAACCTTCCTACACCAAAAGCATGCGGTACAATTTGTATTTCTTTGCCATTAACATACGCATCACATCTCTCTAACTCATCTCTCACTAGTCCCCACGTAAATTTCAAATAATTTTCATCTATATGTGAAGACAATATGTTAATAATCTCACTTTTTTTATTAATCCAATCCCAATAAGGAATCATCATAACACTTTCATAATCCGAATTATTCTTTATATCTATAAATGTCCCTTCACCCTGTTCTTTCAATGATTCCTCAAACAATTCCAACAATTGAATATACACGTCTTCATTGTCATATCTTGATATTCTTACTGTATATGCCTGTTTTACCGCATCCAAACATGCATGTGCATCATCCATAACTAAGGTTTTTATTTTTCTATAAGTATTATCTAAACCAAAAATAGTTTTTCCATTAAACATTTTCTGAACATTTGTTAGCAGAATACTTTTCCCTTCTATAAACTCATTCGGGAAAGTATTATCCTCTCCTATCATGCAAACCTTAATTCCAAACTTTTTAGCTTCATAATACACCTGATCTGCTAAAAACTTGTTTGGGCATATATATACACACGGTCCATCATCACTATGGAGTTTTGATTGTAACATCAATAATCCAATCAGTGTTTTTCCTTCACCCGTATGTAACTTTATTATAACATCTTTATCATTTCTTCTATATTTATACCATTCCTCCAGAACATTAACTTGAACTTCCCTCAACGCTCCTGTCTTGCTACTTCTATCCAAATCATTATACAATTCTATTGGATTTGTATTTTTGTTCACACTTTCTTTATTCACTTTCTTACTAAAATTTATCATCTTCTTAATCCTCCTTG
Organism: Lachnospira sp.; assembly: GCA_017397445.1. GTDB lineage: Bacteria > Bacillota > Clostridia > Lachnospirales > Lachnospiraceae > Lachnospira. Next base: position 4,941 of record JAFQIQ010000200.1, on the reverse strand, counting down.
AAGTTATTTGTACATAGCATGCCAACACTCAATGCTTCAATCATTATCTTACTTACAAATTCAATTCATAATTCCCTTCTATCAATCAACCAACAACGAATATCATTTACATAATCACTCCATCGTGAATGATTCGAAACAATATCCATAATTCTATACAGTACTAATTCCCTTGATTGGCCTATCCTCACAATCAATTCATTCAACCAATCATGACTATTATTTACCGCATTCAATCTTCCCGCCATTCTGGAAATCTCATCATCTGATTGCATTTCTATTAGCATATCATAAATATGTTTCTCTGGAGCGACGCCTTGTGGTAATGCAAACTGTTTTACCATAGATATTGCACTGGCAACCTTTTTATCATGATTACTCTCCGTTCCGCTTAACACCTCTTCTACAGCCTTTACTTTGTCTTCTTCATTTACATACACGTCTCCATCAAGAACAATTAAAACATTACTATAATCCTCTGATTTGAGAATATAACTCGAAGCCACTACAAATGCATTACTAGCAGCTCCAAATTTAATCACTCTTATGTTACGAAGCACATTTAAATCTCTAGCTACTTTTGTCACGATCGCCTCGGCCAATGAATCTTCCACATAAATTTCCATATGTTGTTCACGTCGGTTACTCATCTCATAAATCAAATCAGGATTTATCGAATTATATACCATTGTCTTTTGGTCCAACTTATCCAAATATCTAATGCTAACATACTCTGTTAAATTAACCATCTCTAATGAGTGAGTAGTAAATATAACTTGCAAATTTCTTTTTTCAGCAATCTCATTAACAACTTCAATTAATTTATTTAATGCATTTACATGCAACAGCAAATCAATTTCATCAATTAATATTAACGAGTATCTCTGCACTGAATATAGCAATTTCAAAATCTTTAGAACTCGTTGCTCACCAGCCCCCATGCTTAACGACGAATATGTTATATCATTAGGAATATGTACTCCTAATAGTTCCTTTCTCTTTGTCTTGTGCAGTGTTAAACTTTCATAGTTTTTATTCAAAATGTAAGCAGCTTTTCTAATTATTCTATTGGCTAATCCATCACTAGCTGCTTCTGTAGAATAATCAATATAAGACGTTTGCTTTTCAATCTCTATTTCTGGAATACATGTATCTATACCAACAAATATAACATCTCGAATAGGACGTTTTGCATATCGTGGTGACCATCTATCACTTTCCTTCTTATACACACGTACCACTTCTTTCTGTGCATTTTCATCATAATACGTTATGGACAACTTACTATTTTTCCAACTTGAATCTGGATTTGGCGTAAAGAAAAAACTAAATTTATAATTATTCCCCATCTCAGAATATGGTTCATATATGCAAGCCAAAGCATGTAATATAGTTGACTTTCCTGAACCATTGACTCCCATTATTGCTGTTAAATTTTTATTTATGGGAATATCTAAATTTCTAAGTCCTTTCAACTCATCAATATGTATATTTGTTATTCTCTGCTTTGGAAATAATACTTTTTCATGCTTCGGCGTGCGTTTCATTTCTGTTTTAGTAGCAACGGATTTTGAAACATTATATGCATTTGCATATTCCATTAACGACACCGCAATCGCCTTTGCAATATACACATTCGTTGAACATGCTATTCTTATATATGTTTTCATTCTATTTTCACATCTATTAAAATCATAATTCACATACCCTTTTAGCGATGCAATTTCATTATGTGTAAACCTCCTTATTCCAACTTTATCAACAATATACATATCTCTTGCTCTACCAACAGAAACATATTCAACCCTTTGCATCTTCTTACCTATTTTATAATAATAACCACCTTCATCAACATTATATTCGTATTCAATCAAATTTTTTCTATACCATGCATCAACATCATATTCCGACTCCTTAATAAACTCTCCACTACACGCAAGAGATATCGGCTTAGGAAAATTATACTCCCCATAAAACATATCTTCCCTAATACCAACAAAAAATAATTGTTTTCCAGCAACTGGATATCCCGAATATTCCCGCTCCAAAAACACATTATACAAAACTTTGTATCCCGCACTTATGTACCTTGATAAAATACTCTCAACCTCATCTTGACTATTTCTACTTAATACCCACATAGATGACTCTAAAACAAAAAACTTCGGTTTCTTCTCCGCGATTATTCTATAAATAGTATCATTAACACGATCATACTCCGTTTTCAAACTTTTAACCTTACTACTAATACCATCCTTAAGTATCCTACCTAAAATAACATCTGCTTTAGGCAAACTTTTAACTTTTATATTAAAAATATTGTCGCAAACAAATATTCTTTCTCCCATCATTTCGCGAAAAATTTTTTCATTATCTTGCTCCCGATCAACTGCATATACTACATCATAGCCCACTTCCTTAAAGGCAATCGTTCTTCCACCCATCCCACACATTAAATCTATAACTTTCATATCCGCTTTCTCCCTATTTCTTGTTATATTGCAATTCACTAACTACTCAAAATAATACAAATACACATCCTCCAAATCCACATTATCATCCACCTTCACTGCCTCCTCCGGCAGCTCATCCCCCACAATCCTCAGTGCAAGTCCATTCTTTCTCTGCCTTATATTGCCCACCTTATACCTCTCCTGTAACTCGCTGACTTCATCAAGGGTGCAGGTAATCTCTGCAACCTTGCCGTGCATCTGCTCTATAAGTTCCACCGGAGTGCCGTTTGCGATAATCTCGCCCTTTTTAAGAAGCATCACCTGGTCTGCGATACACTCAATATCACTTACCACGTGAGTCGCAAAAAGGATAATCTTATCCTTGCTAAGCTCTGCTATGTAATTGCGGATTGCAATTCGCTCCTTGGGGTCAAGTCCCGCTGTAGGCTCGTCCAATATAAGAATCTTTGGGTTGCCAAGAAGGGCCTGTGCAAGCAGCACTCGCTGCTTCATACCACCTGAAAAGCCACCAATCTTCTTATACGCCACGTGAGTAAGGTTCACCACTTCAAGAAGCTCGTCAATCTGCTGATTAACATTCTGCCCCTTCTCGTTCTTACCCTTAACACCCTTAATCTCCGCCATATATTTTAGGAATGCCTTAGGTGAAAAGTCATCATAGAACCCCTGCTGCTGTGGCATATAGCCCACAAGCGCCCTAAACTTCTTTCCCAGCTTCAGAATATCCTCACCGTCGAAAAGAACCTTTCCACCTTCACTACCCTTGTCACGACTTACATTGTCCGTAATTAAATTAATCATGGTACTCTTTCCTGCACCATTAGCACCAAGAATACCATACACCCCCGGCTTAAATATGTAATTCACACCCTTTAACGCCTGTACAGTGCCGTATGTTTTTGATAAATTTTCTAGAACAAGTTCCATAACGCACCTCTCTATCTTCCTTTGACATCTACCTTAATCGATTAGCTGTTAAACCCCAATTATACAAAATCATACTTACTGCAACCACTACACTTAATATTATATAGCACACAACACATTGACCTGAACTCCACATAGGCAATACCGCTATATACCTGCACAGCGATAATTGCTCCAACTTTGTAATACCTATCATATACAATAACTGTGGTATTAATAATACCAGCCCTGACAACACAGAATACACGTACTTGAATTTGTATGTCATCACTCCAATTACAACAGATACCGCCCATAACGATATTACCTTTATTAGTAAATCAATTACTAGAAACCATCCTAGCGACATATTTATTGGAACATCACCAAATAGTTGCAAACTTTGAACCCCTATATTCAGCATTTCGATCTCATACAACCTCGATAATTTGTAATAATATATACCATATGCGAGTGCTATAAAGATACTTACCAGCAACCAAACTGCCATATATTTGCGAACATACCACCTCGTTCTATTTTTTCCTGATACAATAAACGCCATCATTCCACATTTCTTTTCATATGAAACAAACGTCGCACTCAATAATATAGTTGCCCCCATACATATCATCGCTAAATATAGCTGATTGTCTTTCTGTCCACTCCCAAATGCAGCAATATATTCGTACGGCATAAGAACAACCGCTTCTATTCCCGCATCATTCTTTTCTTTGACATATTCCACCTGCTCGTACAAATAACTTAGCATTCTTTTTCTAATATTAACTGTATTTACTGAATCTTTATCCTCATAATTAATTGATGAAACGTATTCATCATAATCATTTTGAAAGCTCTGCAATACCGACTGTAATTCAGAATCATACGAAAGCCCTTCTGCCTCATCATAAAATGTCTTATAATAGCTCATCTGCGTGTCGTATATGACTCGGGTTCCTACCTCCATATCTGCGACCAACCACAATAGCACAATTATAACTACTGCAAATTTCTGACATATAAGAATTTTATACATTTCTAACACAATTGTTGGCATCTTATCCATTATCATCATAATAAGCGTATGTATAAACTCACTTAACTTATCCAATACACCTTTAGCCCCTACGCAATATCTTCTTGTATATCTATAACAACAAGCACTGCCGCCAATCACACTAACCATAATACATACAATACATGTTGTTTCAAAAACTCCTGATATCGCAAACGAATATCCCCAATTTTGGTATGTAGAGAATACTTTACTCGCATCCATAAATGATGCTATATTTATGTACCTTAACGCTCTCAACACACTTTTTGCAGGGATATTAGTATATAAAACATATTCAAAAGCATATAGCATCATAAAAAATACAACACCACTATTAACATTCGTGAAAAAAGACAAACAGAACCACATCACTATAGACAATGCAAAACTAAATATACCTGTCAACAATGCCAACACAAAGCAATATTCAATTCGATTTAACCCATATCCCGACATCCAAAATTGACTATCACATGCTACATTATCAATAATTCCCCTTAT
>JAFQIQ010000199.1 GCA_017397445.1 Lachnospira sp. | reverse complement strand
TAGGCTATGATGATTATAAAGAATTGGGTCCGGCAGAGATCGTATTTATGACTCCGGAGGGCGTTGAAACTGTAAGTGCACCGGGCAAAGAGATGAAGATATGTTCATTCCTTTGGGTTTACTATGGTTATCCTACAGCATGCTATGAGGGCGTTAATGTTGAGCATATGCGTTATGAGTGTGGACGTCTCCTCGCTAAGAGAGATGATGTTACTCCTGACAGCGTTGCGGGTGTTCCTGATTCAGGTATCGCACACGCTATCGGTTACTCTAACGAAGCCGGTGTGCCATATACACGACCATTTATCAAGTACACACCAACATGGCCACGTTCATTTATGCCGTCTAATCAGGCACAGCGTAACCTTATTGCAAGAATGAAGCTGATACCAGTACACAAACTTATTAAAGACAAGCGTCTTCTTCTGATTGATGATTCAATTGTAAGAGGAACACAGTTACGTGAAACTACCGAATTCTTGTATCATAGTGGAGCGAAGGAAGTTCATATAAGACCGGCTTGTCCACCATTGTTATATGGATGTAAGTACTTGAATTTCTCACGTTCATCATCTGAGATGGACCTTATCACACGTCGTATAATTCGTAAGCGTGAGGGAGAAAATGACATCAATATGCTTAGCGACTACGCTAACCCAGACAGTACTAACTATAAAGAGATGCTTGAAGAAATCCGCAAGGAACTTAACTTCACAAGTCTTAAGTTCCATCGCTTAGATGATATGATTGAGTCTATTGGTTTGGAACCTTGCAAGTTATGTACTTATTGTTGGAACGGAAAAGAATAAATAATATAAAGCGGCGTAGGTATAACATTTACCTAAGCCGCTTCTTGATTCATAGTATATCTTTTTCTTTTAGGAATCGCTATAGACTATCACAAAATTCCATAGGAAAATGTCAGGGAAAATCACATTTTCCCCGGCGTTAACTTAATTAATTCATAAAGTAATCATAATTATCATTGTATGGAACTATTCCTGGGTGAACAAACACAAAGGTACCATTCAGTTCAAAAGAATCAACCCGCTCTTCTGTTAAGAAATAGCCGTTATATTGTACATTGTAGTCTTTGTCACCTATAGTGATTTTGATAATAGGCTTACATATACACTCAGGATATTTATACCCACCTTCTTTAATAACTATTATAGGAATAAATATATTATGATATCCGTCTTTTCCTTTGAAGGAGTATAAAAGTCCTAAATCTGTATCTCCATTGCTATCCTTTATATACACTTCGCGATAACTGTAAGCTTTTTCATTAACTGTCCATCCATAAAAATTTTTCTTAACCGGCACAAAACCGTCAATCATTGCACCATATCCCAGATCAAAAACTTCCGCTTCCAGATATATGTGATAATCATCACTTTTTATACATATATTATCTTTCCATATTTCACCGGCTGCCATCTGGGATGTTATTCCCCAGTTACCTCTTATAATAAGAATAGGGATGGCAAAGCTTATGACGGTAAGCAGTATAAGTGCAACGGTTTCTGCAATATACTTAATTCTACCAAGAATTTTATTCTTTTCTACAATAATTTCTTCAGGTTCTTCTGTTTTAAAATAGTCTTCCGACACTTCAAAATACTTACATAATGCCTCATAGGATTCTTCACTGGGAAGACCGTATCCGTTTTCCCACTTTGCCACTGCACTACGACTAACATAAACGGCTTCGGCCAAAGCCTGTTGAGAAACATTTCGTTCTTTTCTTAATTGCTTAAGCTTATCTTTAAATTCCATAGTAATCTCCATTCCCCAAACATCGTAATATGTGTTTCTTTGATGGACTAATTGTATCATATCAGGTTACGTTTCGTGTGTTACTTTACTGTTACTTGGCGTGTTTCCAACCTTTCTTGTTGTTACGAACCTTGAACCAGACTCGACATAGCCTCATAAAACTCAGGGAACTCTTTCGCCAGACGTAACGGTTTCATATTCTTATCTAAAAAGCAATGTTCTGAGCGGCCGGTGAAAACTGTATGACCATTGGCTACATTAATCATATTATATTCTATGGCGAATTTAATTCCTTTAAACTCTGCTACTTTAACTGTTACTTCAATGGTATCATCAAAGGTTGTGCTTTCTTTATACTGACCGTGAACACCTAGAACAGGGGACATAATTCCCATAGCTTCTAACTTGGCATATCCCCAACCTATTTTATCAAGGAAGTCAACACGGGCCTCTTCCATAATTCTTATATAGTTGGAATGGTGTGTAACACCCATTCTGTCAGTTTCATAGTAATGAATCTTGTGCAAATATTTTTCCATAATTATTAACCTTTCTTAATAAAAATCAGGTACCATCTTTCAATGGTACCTTAAAACAATCACTTGCTGTAATATAACACACCCAGTGTACCAGGTCCGCAGTGACTTGAAATAACACCTCCGGCTCTAGTGACTATAATTTCTTCGAAATAGTTGAGCTCCGAAAGGAACTGCTTTATTTTGTCTATAGTTTCTTCGGAGCAACCTGAGTGGGTAATAAATACTCGCTTATTATCTGCGTTGAGCAAATCTTCCTGCATATCCCGGGCGTATTTAATTATAGCTGAATTAAGTCCGCCATGGTACTTTTTCCCTACAGTCATCTCTCCATTATTAACTATGATTTTAGGATGTAACTTAAGTGTGTTGGCAAGTAACGCTGTTACCGCATTACATCTGCCACCCCGTGCGAGGTATGTAAGAGTATCAACTACAAAACTTGCTCTTACTAAATCCTTTTTAGACTCAATAATTTCAATTATTTCTTCGGCAGATTTACCTTCGTTAGCTAATTCAGCTGCTTTCAGCACCTGCAATCCCACACCTGTAGATAAATTAGCAGAATCAACAACAAATAATCTGTTATAATCATTATCCTCAGCGACAAGCCTTATAACATTACCGGTTGTACTCATCTTTGCTGATATACCAATAAAGATAATATCATCATTAGCATTCATAAATGGTTTTAATATACTTTCCGCTTTATCATACGTTGCAGCTGCTGTTTTTGGGGTGGTTTTGTTAGCATCTGCCCATTTGTACATTTCGTCCGGTGTAATCTGTTCACCATCATAGTAGCTTTTGTCATCCATAATAACGCATAGTGGAATGACACTTATGTTATATTGAGCAATCAAAAAGCTGCTTAAATCACAGGTACTGTCTGTGACAATCTTAACTTTAGCCATAATACTTCCTCATCATTCAACTTCTTCTCTGTTAACAATATTGTCAACAAATGTAAACTCGCCTAAAACCTCGGTTGCAAAGAAGAAATCGTCTTTTGCCAACTGAAAACATTCAAGTATGGTAGGTGAAAATGTACCGCATTCACCATCCATAATCATACGGACTGCTTCAGGTACAGCATATGCTTCCTTATATACTCTTTTACTTACAAGCGCATCATAAACATCTACAATGGATACTACCTGAGCCCAGATAGGAATATCATTACCTGCAAGTTTGTCAGGATAACCCTCGCCATCCCAACGTTCATGATGATATCTTACAATATCATAGCAATATCTGTAGAACTGGTTATCTTCCTGCTTGAAGTTCTCTAAAAGATCGCAACCATAGGTTGTGTGCTTTTTCATCTCTTCGAATTCTTCAGCATCCAACTTACCAGGCTTGAGCAATATCTTATCCGGAATTGCGATCTTACCAATATCATGAAGTGCAGATGCATTGACTATCGCGTCGACTTCAGGCTCAAGGTACTTGTATTCCGGAAAACACTCGATGAGATGCCTTAACATAATTCGTGTGAAGAACTTTACTCTTCTGATATGTTCGCCAGATTCAAGACTTCTGAATTCAACAACGGAACTTAATGCGTCAATAAGGAATTCATTATTCTTTCTTAACTTGTCCTGACTTTCAATGAGTTCCTTTGTACGTGCTTTAAGTTTATTTTCGATATCTCGTCGAGTCTCATACAGATCAATAATATTCATAGTACGGCGCATAACAACTCTAGGAGCAAATGGCTTATAGATAATATCCATAGCACCATAATCATAAACTTTTTCGTCACTTTCAGCTGTAGATTCACCTGTTATCATAATAACCGGCAATTCGTCAGTAAGGCCCTTCTTATCCATATATTCAAGAACATCCAGGCCATTTTTCTTAGGCATAAGTAAATCAAGGAAAATCACAGCAATCCTATCTTTATTCTCCTCGATCATAGGAATAGCTTCTTCTCCGTCTCCAGCCTCAAGAATATTATATTGTTCGTTGAAAATATGCTTTAACATTGCTCTGTTAACAATAGCATCGTCAACAATTAGAATCGTATCCCTCATATGTATACACCTCCAAACCTACTAACTTAAATATACCACTGCGAAACCTTAACGTCAACGAAAGCATTAAAAAAAACATATTAATTTATAATTTTTTAATATATACAATTAAGCTCTAATGATAGCCTTGCTGCCGCCACTGCCATCCTTTGTAACGATTATCTGCTTATCGATGCGTTCTTTTAACTCTCTTACATGGGAGATGATGCCCACAAGTCTGTTGGAATCGGCAAGTCCTGCCAAAGCATTTATTGCCTGATTAAGTGCTGTGTCATCAAGAGAACCAAAACCTTCATCTACAAACATAGTATCAACAGACACTCCGCCAAGTCTTGATTGCACTTCGTCAGAAAGTCCCAGTGCTAATGATAAAGATGCCATAAATGATTCGCCGCCGGATAAGGTCTTAACACTCCTCTTAGTTCCGTTACAGTGATCAATAACTCCGAGCTCCAATCCGGTCTGGCTTCTCATATTACCGTTGACATCTTCCCTTATAAGCTGATACTGTCCGGCAGTCATTGCTGCAAGTCTTATATTAGCCCGTTCAATGATACGTTCAAAATGTGCCATCTGTACGTATGTCTCAAACAACACTCTCTCTTTGCCTGAAATTGAACCATTGGCGGTATCTGACAAAGCCTTGACCATAGCAAAGCGCTTTCTTGTATCCTCCAGTCTGCTGTTAACCTTATTAATAGAAGAATACGCACTTTCATTAGTTCGCATTCTATAACTTATATCGTTATAATTTTCTGTTAACTGTGCCTTCTTAGAAAGAGCAGAATTCCTGAGTTCTTTACATTCTTCAAGTGTATTAGCTACCTGATTATCATTCTTGGAAGCAATTAAGTTCGCCAGTTGTGCTGTCATATCAATAAAACGTTGTTTCTCGGTAGTCACCTGTATGTTCAACGTATCATAGGCGTCTTTTGCCTCATTATACGCCTTATCCATAAGTGTTTTCTGCTTGTTCATAGCCTCTACATTGGCCGAAGCCTGAAGCTTATTATCAAAACGCAAAGTCTTCTTTAACTGCGAATAATACTTTTCCATTTCGACCTTTGCGGAAGCAATACTAGACATAGATTTTTCTGTATCAATGATGGTTTCAGTGTGTTTCGATTTAAGTGTTTCATCATCTTGCAGAAGTTTTTGAAGGCTTATATATCTTTCGGACTGCATTTTATATTGGTTGGCCAGTTCTTCCATATTCTGTTTTGCAGTAAATGTATCATTTTTCAAAGAGGTTGCGTACATTTCAATATTAGAAAGCATATCTGAAGTTGTTTTCTGACAGGACAGTTCGTTATATGCGGTTAACATAGTTTCATAGGCTGATTCAGCGGCACCTTTTGCCTGTCCGGCAAATGAACTGAGTTCAGAACGTATATTCGATGCGTTTTCAGAGAGTTTTTTCTGTGCATCTAACTCCTCTTTTGAAGGCATTTCTGTATGAAGCTTAGCTTTTATGGGATGATTAGTAGAGCCACAGACAGGACAAGGGGCACCGTCCTCTAACATATCCGCAAGCATACCGGCCTGTCCGGCATAATACTCCTTTTCCATATGCTGACATATCTGTTGTATGTGTTCATACTCAGTCTGTGCGTCAGCAAAGCGTTTCTGTGCTGTTTGATATTCCTGACTACGCTTTTTATACATATTAATAAGGCGATGAAGTTCTTCTACTCTTGAAAGCTTATCATTAAGTTCTTTAAGTGTAGACATGCATCGTTCGTATTCAAGCTCGGCTCCTTTTATATGTTCAATTTCATCCTTATATCCTGCTATTCTATTATTAAGATTTGTAACTGCATCTTTACTTTTATCAAGGAGTTCCGTCATGTTTTTTAATTCGCTGTCTGCTTTCTTAATACGGGAATCATAAGATTCCAGTTCATCGTATTTTGGGAGCTCATTCATAGCAGTCTGAATATCTACCGCAAGTTTTTCACGCTGTTCTTCCTTTTCTGTTTGAGCCGTGTATTCGGTCTTAGCTTTTGCAAACTGTTCTACAAACATTATAAGACGCAGTTTGATAGTGGTAATCTTGTTTTCTAAGTGCTTGATCTGCTCCATACGTCCCATGTCGGTATCTATCCGGGATATATCAGCTTCGGTTTCCTCTAATTTACAGTTGATGTCTTTTAACAAGTCCTCGTCCTGCTTCATTATCAGTTCCACCAGATGCAACAGCTCAGAAAGTGTTCCAAGGCCCTCGTCTTTCTTATACTCTGCAAGAATCTCAGAGTAACCGCTATTCTTATCACATTTAATCTCTGCTATGTATTGATTAATACTTTTCTTTGAACTTCCCATACTTTCTTCAAGCTCTTTAACATCACTTTTTAATCGGTTTTGAAATGTAACGTAAAGGTGAGTATCAAAGAGCTCTCTAAATATATCAGCACGTTCTTTTGTTCCGGCTACAAGTAATTTATAAAAATCCCCCTGTGCAATCATAGCAATTTGTGTGAATTGAGATTTATCAAGGCCTATAATTTCTTTAATTGCATTATTAACGGCGGTCACACCGCTAAAGATGCGTCCGTCTTCACATGTAAGCTCTGCTTTAGCAGACTCTTTTGTGTATGATTCCCCGCCTTTTTTCTTTGCGGGACGCATATATTCCGGATTACGTTTTACAGTGTATTTTTCATTTCTTATCAAAAATGTCAGCTCAACATATGTAGGGGTTTCTGCTTTTGCATATTTGCTGCGAAACATATCAGCAGTTCTGATACTTCCACTGGCTTCCCCATACAAAGCAAATGTAATAGCATCAAATATACTGGTTTTTCCGGCACCGGTGTCACCTGTAATAAGATATAATCCGTTGCTTCCCAGTGTATCCATAGAAAGATGTGTACATTCTGCGTATGGACCAAATGCTGATATAGTCAATTCAATAGGTCTCATCAAAAATCTCCTCCAAAAGTGTTTTTACATATTCACTTTGTTCAGCACTCATTGGTGCATTATTCTGCGATTCATACAATTCGGTAAATAGTTCATAACCTGTTTTAGTAGTTACTTCATAATTTAGTATGGGGCTACTGTAGGCTCTTGTTCTCTTGTTATCGTATTCCAGACGCATAATATTAGGGTATATGCTGCGTAATCGACTGACAGCATCAGGAACATCTTCCTCGTCGGTAAGGATTATTCGGACGTAATCCATTGTATCCATTTCTTTATAGAATTCTTTAGAAGTCACTTCTTCAAATGTCCCACGTATATCACGCATATCATGTAATGGAATAAGTGGGATTTCGGATATGCTTATTTCTTTGTCTTTTACATCCACCAATGTAACACTCTTCTTATGGGAAACTTCCGAAAAAGAATATTTAAGAGGTGAGCCACAATAGCGTACAGTGTCACGTTGTACATGCTGACCTCTGTGAATGTGCCCAAGTGCAACATAATCAAAATCCTTAAAAGTGTCTGCATCCACATTGTCCAAACCGCCTACGCAGGTTTCTTCTGACTCACTTCTTAACGCACCTGTTACAAACTGATGAGCTACCAATATGTTACACTTGTTTTTGTCTGTTACTATTTCTGATAAAGCAGCTTTTACTGCATCATTATGATTATTTATTTCTTGATTTTCATAGTATTGTTTAATGCCTATGGGTTTAATAAAAGGCAACAGATATACATCAACATTTTCTAAGGAGTACTTGGATACATGGCCATCAAAAACAGGAGCAATATGAATATTCATATGCTCCATAATACGTCCGGCAAATGCAACACGCTCCTCACAATCGTGGTTGCCGCTTATAACAAATATGTGTTTTCCGGTAGTGGCAAGTTTTGTCAGGAAATCGTCGCAAACTGATACCGCCTCCGCAGACGGCATACTTTTATCATACAGATCTCCTGCGATAAGAACAGCATCTACATGGTTTTCTTTGATGATTCTGATGATTTCATCAAGGATATAACGCTGATCTTTAATCATAGATATTTCATTTACTCTTTTTCCGATATGCAAATCTGAAATATGTGCAAAACGCATAAAATCCCCCTTTCCGGCTCTATAATAACACCACCGCCAAGAACATAATCTTCTTTGTAAAGTACCACGGACTGGCCGGGGGTTATTGCTCTTTGCGGTTCATCAAATACACACTCCATCAAATCGTCATCAACCATTTTTACGATACAGTCTGCTCCATTATGACTGTAACGAATTTTGGCAGTTGCACGGAATTCAGCACCCTTGACTGCAGGCTCCATACCCATAAAATTAACTTTGTTAGCATATAAGCTTGTCCTGAAAACATCTTTGTTTTCGCCAACAACTACTTCGTTAGTGTCCGGTTTTATGGCTACTACGAATACAGGATATCCCATAGCAAGACCAAGTCCCTTTCGCTGACCTACGGTATAGTGAATAATACCCTTATGTTTTCCGATAATATTACCTTCCAAATCCACAAAATTTCCGGGTACAGCTTCGTAACCGCTATATTTTTTAATATAAGAGGCATAATCATTATCCGGAATAAAGCATATTTCCATACTGTCAGGTTTGTATGCCACAGCTATACCTATTTCGGCTGCTATCTTTCGTATTTCATCTTTAGAATATTCACCCACAGGCATAATCGTTTTTGCCAACTGCTCCTGAGTGAGATTATATAAGGCATAAGTCTGGTCTTTAGCCATATTAACAGAGCAACTTACAGTGCGTCTTTTATTATCCAATTCACGAATTGTTGCATAATGACCTGTTGCAATATAGTCTGCCCCCAGATCCGATATTTTAGAAAGTAATGCTTCCCACTTGACATAACGGTTGCAGACCACACAAGGATTGGGAGTTCTGCCCAAAGTATATTCCTTCACGAAATAATCAATAACATATCGTTTGAAATCTTCTCTAAAATCAATTACTATATGCTCAATGCCCAACTCTTTAGCTACCTTTGCAGCATCTATTGCCGGTTGTTCAGATTCGCCATCCCATATTTTCATGGTTACACCTGTAACATTATACCCCTGTTTCTTTAAAAGGTATGCTGCAACAGAGGAATCAACGCCTCCGGACATACCAACTATCACATTAGCACCCATTTTTTGTCTCCTGACTGTTTGTATTATATATTTTTTATCAGGCAAATAACTCATCGGCTTTCTTTCTTAATTGCCCAGCTGCCTGAGATACATCTGACGCCGCAAATATGGCTGAAACTACTGCTACGCCTGCAACACCACAATCTTTAACATAATCCATATTATCGTAATTAATACCACCTATGGCAACAACAGGAATATCTATAGCTTCAGTTATGGAAGTTAACATTTCTTTTGACATAGTTCTGGTATCAGTTTTTGTGTCTGTAGTAAACACAGCACCTGCTCCGACATAATCGACTCCCAGGGTCTGAGCTTTTATAGCCTGTTCTACTGTCTTAGTAGTCATACCAATAATCTTTTCAGGACCAAGAAGCTGTCGCGCCTTGGAATATTCCATATCGCTCTGTCCGATATGAACACCATCAGCATCAGCTTCAACCGCAGCTAATACATCATCGTTAACAACCACCGGTATATTGTATCTAAGAGCTATGGCCTTCAGTCTGCGAGCCATAGAAACTCTTTCTTCATGGCTTGCATTTTTATCTCTTAACTGTAAAAATGTAGCACCGGCTTCCAATGCTTTACTAACCTTTTCCTCGAGACTTTCGTCAGTGCACCAGCGACTGTCTGTGATTGCATAAAGTCTCATTTGTTCATGTGTTACATTTCCCATAGTTATGCTAAAATCTCCTTAACTTTCTTATCTATTATAAACTCGTGCATAATGTATCTTTTCTGACCGGATGGCACAAATCTGTCTGATTTGACGAATTGTTTAAATTCATCATACGGTAACAGCTGATAATCCATAGTTTCGCCATATTGAAGATGAATGTCAGTGTTTTCTTTGATTCTGGTGATGAACCCATAATATATCACGTGTTTTTCTTTATTTACGTATCTGAATAAATTTTGTAAATCGTCTTTAGGTATCTCTATGCCCGTTTCTTCGCGAAGCTCTCGTAGCGCCCCTTTTTCAGGCGTTTCGCCGGCAAGAATAGAGCCCCCGGTTACTTCCCATTTTAACGGGTTAGTTTTGTTTTTTGAACGTTGTGTAGTTAGAAATCTTCCGTCAGCCATGGCAACGTACACTTCTACAACTATATGAAACACACCATCCGGAAGGTTTTTTGCCATACTTCTACCAACTTGGATTCCTAATTTATTGCCCAGCTCATCATAGGCATCCCACATTTCGTCATTAAGTATTTCTACATAGCTGTCATAATATTGCTCTTGGAAATACACCAATTCTTCTATCTGCTGTTTGTTGTATGGAACATTTTCCGGAGCAATAACCCACTTCGTTTCCGCATCGTCTTTTCTGTGTATAATAGCAATACGTTTACCGGTATACTGTTTAAGCGGAATATCGACACCTATTACGTATGCGTCCTGTTCCTCGCCATCTTCTGCAATAATTCCGTCAATATATCCATAATTAATCGGATACACATGTGTCGGATAGTCCGGATGTGCACTGCCTAACGGTCTGTCAATTGTAACTGTATAGATTTCATTATCCACCATTATCCCCTGCCTTATCTTAGTCACATTAAATTAATAGTAACCTGTGTCATTAACCGGTCAACTTCCTCTTGTGTTGCCAGTTCTTTAGAAAATGTGCTGGCACTGCCTGCACATATACCCATTCTTAGGGCATCTTCATAGTTTCCTTTTTTAATTAAACCTGCTAAAAAACCGGCTATCATAGAATCACCGGCACCAACTGAATTAACAACTGTACCTTTAGGGGCATCTGATATATATACGCACCCATTGTCAGCAACAAGAACTCCACCGGCATCTGCCAGTGATACAAGTACATTGGCAGCTCCCTTTTTCTGCAATATCCTTGCACTTTGTATTATATCATCAATGCAGTTCATTTGCATTCCAACAAACTTTTCCAATTCAATTTTATTAGGCTTTATTAAAAATGGCTTTGCATATAATGCTTCCGATAGTAATTCACCGGTAGCATCAACCACGCATCTCGCACCACGTGTAGTTGCATACTCAGTTAATTCTTTATATATAGAAACCGGTACTGATTGTTGAACATTGCCTCCAAGAACTAAATAATCACCCTGACTTATGTTACGTATAACTTTATATAATGCATTTACATCATCTGAATCAACAACAGGTCCTAGTCCGTTAATTTCGCCTTCGTTATCGGATTTGATTTTTACATTGATTCGTGACATTCCTGTATTTACCTCTACAAAGTCACAGTTTAATCCGTAGACGTTCAGCATACGTACAATTTCTTTTCCAGTGAAACCTGCAATTATGCCGGTGGCTATATTGTCTATTCCAAGATTATAAAGAACTCTTGAAACATTAAGTCCTTTTCCGCCCGGCAGGATATATTCTTCTTTTGCTCTGTTTACATCATCATAAGAAATTTCGGAAACAGTAACCACATAATCAATGGATGGGTTAAATGTTATAGTGTATATCATAATAATACTTCTCCAAACCAAATATCACATTAATTCTATCATATTTTTATCATAACATAAAGTAAAAAAATAATGTATTGCTTGCAAATATTCTTCAAAAGTTTTATATTAAAAATGATGGCATAATGTAACAGACAGGAGGAATGTGGAATTGAATACAACTGCAAAAGAGGCTAATGAAACAGCAAAGCAGTACGCTATGCGCACCTTGCTTGATAATATTATTTTACTTAAATTGAAACCGGGTGAAAAGCTTGTGGAATCGGAATTGTGTGATGTGTGCGGTCTTAGCAGAACGCCTATAAGAGAAGCTATTCTTGAACTTAACCAGCGACGACTCATCGATATACATCCTAAACAGGGCACTTATGTGTCTCATATAGATCCGAAATCTATTGCTGAATTTATTGAATTCCGTGCAGTTATTGAAGGTAAACTTTCCCAGATTGCCTGCGAAGTTATGACTCCTGCACATATTGAACATTTGAGGGAGTTGCTTGCTTTGTGGCGCTGTCATGCCGATTCAGGTAATGCATCAAAGATGCACTACTATGACAAAGCATTTCATAAGTACATATACGACTGCTGTAACAAACAATATTGGTATCATATAGTAAGCAGTAATATGTATCAGTTTGACAGAGTTATTATGCTTATGCAGGAATCTAACTATAACGATTTATCGGATGATCATGAAAAGATAGTTCAGGCTTTGGCAGCTAAAGACAAAGAGGCGGCATATAATATAATCGTTACTCATGCTTATAGATTTAATGATTTTAAATCTATACTGCAAGCACATTATCCGGAATATTTTGTGCACTAAAATAGACATTATGTAAAAAATTGTTATTTTTTAATTTTTTTTGCATTTTCTTGTTGACAAATATCTCATAAAGTGTTATAAAATAATTGTACGTAATATATAACGTTCGGCGTGATATATTACAGACATGTTCATTATTATGTTGCTCCACCTGCAACAATAATTATGACAACCTCTCATTTTTGATATATAGCGATGGTCACCTCCACATCCCCCCTCTTATTAAGGTGGCCACCGACTATATTATTTTTTTGCTTAATTAAGGGCAATGCCATAGAGACTCTAATCTCCTATAGGTATTGCCCTTTTTATTATTTCATAAGTTGGTCAGACAGTCTGATAATTTCTGGAGCTATTCGGTTGCGTTCACTTTTTAATATTTTTGTGTATAGAGGATAATTTACACTAACTATTGCTATGCCAATAACACCT
Organism: Lachnospira sp.; assembly: GCA_017397445.1. GTDB lineage: Bacteria > Bacillota > Clostridia > Lachnospirales > Lachnospiraceae > Lachnospira. The sequence continues at coordinate 7,900 of JAFQIQ010000199.1, read as the reverse complement.
ATGACTATGCCTGGTATAAACCATTCTTCCGATGCTACCATAGTCAGACTCATGCCTGTTCCAAGAAGCAATGCGCCGATTATTCCCACGGCTAAACATACCACAGTAGCTTTGCCGGTTACACTTTTGTCCAATTTTCTTAATTGATCTATTGTGCTTTCTTCTTTTGCCACGTATTTTTCTCTGATTTTCTTAATTTCATCCTGTTCTTTAGCGGAATATGTGTAACTAAAGCCGTTATTCTCATTATCCATACTTATTCTCCTTATGATTTGTTTTCTTTTAAATTCTTAATTTCCCTGTTGGACCTTATCAGCATAAATATTGATATTGCTATAACTGCAAGGCATATCGCTGTTCCTGTAATAATTGTTATAACAAATCTAAAAGTCTCACTGTCAGCGGTACCGTATGTTGCCAGCATAGCTGTTTCCAGCGAAAGAAGTGAAACTAGAGCCGCAGCGAAACGAATCGCCTTAGTGGCTGATATTACGGGACTTTTGTATTTATGATATTTGATAAGATCAATAATTGAAACTGTTACCGTATAAAGGTATATGTAGCTGAAGCTATAATGATTATCTCATGATATATGTTTGCCTTTCCCTGCCATATCATCTGAAAAACTATTCCTGAAAGGGTTAAATTCAATAAAATCATCATAGCACCGCATAGTCTGTAGCACTTAAATTCTTCTACCAGATTCCGGTTACCTTTGCGTATGTATCTTAATAAAAAGAAGCGCATAAGTGAAAGAACCATATAATAGATTGCTATAGCCCCCCACCATCCGGATGAATAATATAGTCCGACAGCAAATTTGAACACGGAATAGATAGTGTTAATTGCAAGAGATACATATAACGAAATAGTTACTTTGAATGACACATCGGTCATGTACCTGTTTCCTACAGGATTATCATAAACTTTCTTTTTTAGGTTATTATATGCTCCCGGACCATGTATAACGCAGGCCACCACAGCCACTGACAAGGTATATGCTGATATTACATATACTGCGTATGCAACAGGATGATCCTGTAATCCATTGAGGAATATCCCTAGAAGCATTGCTGTGCTGATTAGTGCAGACACAATTATTATCCATATGGGAAGCACAAACACTTTCTTACATACACGCTTAAATTTTTCCTTATCAAAATCAAATTTCATCATTTCCTCCAGATTGTAACCGTGAATTGAGTACCCTTTCCCAATGTGCTTTCAACTGCTATTTCACCCTGTATAATGTCCACAACACGTTTAACTAAAGCGAGGCCCAATCCATTGCCCTGTGTTGCATGAGATGTATCACCCTGATAAAATTTCTCGAATATACGTGCACCAATTTCCGCCGGCATACCGCAACCGGTATCCCTTACAGAAACCTTAACACAGTTTCCTTCGGTTTTTAGTTTTACGGAAATTGTTCCATCTTCTTCGGTAAATTTAAAAGCATTGGATAACAGATTATTCCACACAAGTTCTAACAGAGTCTCATCAGAATTAATTATTACATTATCTTCAAGTTGTGTATCAATCGCTATGTTTTTCTTTTCCCACACGTCTTCATACTGCAACAGACATTGGCATAACTGTTCAGTCAGATTGTACTCCTTGTTCATAGGGAATATCTGTTGATTTTCTAATTTGTTAAGTTTCAAAATATTAGTAACAAGCCCTGATAATCTTTTGCAGGATTCCATTACTGCCGTTGCGTATTCCATACGTTCCTGCTCTGGTAATCCCGGTTGTTTCAGCATAGTGGCATAGTTTTGCATAACTGCAATAGGAGTCTTTAATTCGTGAGAGACATTAGAAATGAAGTCGGTTCTAAGAGTTTCCACGCCGGACAGCTCCTCTGCCAAGTGGTTGATACTTTCAGATATTTCGGAAAATTTATTATATCCATATCCGGAAACAGGCAGTCGTGTACTGAAATCGCCTTCTTTTATCTTCTGCAAACCGTCCTGTATCTTTTTAGCAGGTATCTCCACGGTAAGTTTTCTTCTTATCAGGTCAATTACATAAAACAGCACTGTCAACACTATAACATTTTGAAAAATAATTGGTGCAAATCTTCGGATATCTTCTTCAGGTAAACTTACTGAGTCAAAGAACAGCAGAAATGTACAAGTTACCACAAATGCAATTAATAAAAAGAAAATCAAAAAGTTCGAAATAATCGTCATAATATTTTTAATGAGTTTCTTTTTGCTCACTGTTTAATCACCGCCTTATATCCTAAACCGTGTACGGTTACTATTTCAAAATCCCTACAATCCTTAAATTTGCCTCTAAGTTTTGTCATATATACATCTACTGTTCTGGGGCCGGATTCAGTATCCACATCCCAGAATTCATCCATAAGCTGGGTTCTTGTAAATGTTTTTTTAGGATAAGAGAGCATCTTATATAGTATGCTGAATTCACGGGTTGTTAGGTTGATTTCCTCGTCATCAATACACGCAGTATGTTCATCGGCGTCCATAACAAAGCTTCCCACTACTAATTTACGACTTGTTGCAATCTTGGCACGTCTAAGTAATGCTCCGATTCGCAAAAACATTTCTTCCAAATCAATAGGCTTGACCATATAATCATCAACACCTACACGGAATCCACGCTGTTTCGCTTCGAAATCATCCCTTGCCGTCATAAAAAGAATGGGTATGTCTTTATTAAGTTCACGTACTGTTTTTACAAACTCAAACCCATCAATTCCAGGCATCATTATATCGGAAACAATCAAATCGAAGACTTTCTCATACATAGCATCATAAGCTTCATTAGCATCCAAACACCCAACTGCGTTATATCCATTATTATTAAGAAACGTACATACTGTACGATTTAAGTACTTGTCATCTTCAACTACTAATATATTAAACATAAAATACCTCCATGGAATTTTTATGATATTAACATAGAAATGTTAAACATATGTTAACATGTTAGTTAAATGATAGCAAAAAGAGACTGTTTTAACATACAGCCTCTTTTTTCATAGCGATTTTATCTTGGTACATAGCCTTATCTGCCTCTATGCACATCATATCAAAATTCATTCCGGGAACCTTCATAGCAACACCCACAGCACATCTGTAGTCGGTATTTGCCATCTCCATTTTAATAGTATTTACAATACGTTTAACTTGTTCTTCAGATTTTCTGTTACATAATACAAAGAACTCATCACCACCTACCCTGTACAGATAGCAACCTTTGGTAATTGCTTTGTCTACACATTCGGCCAATGTTTTAAGAGCTAAATCTCCCGCTTCGTGACCTTTAGTATCATTAATTATTTTAAGGAAATTTAAGTCAATTCCAATAACTGCGGTGATACTTTCCCAGTGCTTAACTGCATCCATATAAAAGCTTCTTCTGTTAAGGGCCTTGGTAAGATGGTCTCTCTTGAAAGTCTGGGTATGAAAGAACAGATAATAAAATGTAACTGAAATAACTATAGTTCCGTTAATCAAACCATCTTTTCCATAAATCATCTCCAAACCTACAGCGCATACTGCGGCAACAACGATTGCGAATACAATCAGGGCTTCGTAATAATTTTTCTCTTTAAAATATCTGATAGAACAGAGGATGAGGACAAAAAGGTACAATCCACTCACAACAAATGGTGCCCATCCTAAAGGTCCACGTACAAATTCATTATTGGCATCGTAAGAAAATGCTACATCGCACACCAGTGCAGAAAAAGAAATAACTGCATTAATTATAGCAGGGATTACCAGCAGATAGCGCTTCATAGCTCTATTACGCACCACTATATGTAATATACACATAATACACAGCGGCCGTACAGTATAACCTATGGCAGACATCCACACACGAAGAACCGTCGGATGGTCAAATCCGGCTGTCCAACTCTCTACCGTATCCACAACCAAAAGTACTACTGCCAACAAAATTGCTCTCATAAAAAGAGCAGTTTCCTTCCTGTCAAATGTAGTGTTTGTAATCAAAAACACCACCATAAAAAGGACTATAAGGCAGGTTGCATAATTAGAGTAAATGAAATCCTGTAACATATCCGGACGCCTCCTTTCCAATCGGTACTAATAATTATAATACCAAATTAGCCTATACTGGTCAACAATTGCTCTATGATACCTAACATAAAAATAGAGTCCAAGACTGTTGTCCTGAACTCTATCTGTTTACTTTAATTTAATTCTAATTATCCAATAACCTCTGCTATTCTGTCTCTCATCTGGTCCTCGCCCATGATGTGAACGATAGTCCAAAGGTCTGGTGTGTTAGCCTTGCCTGTAACAGCGATTCTTACAACCTCTGCGATATCAGACACGCTACCCTTGAAGTTCTCAGGGTTAGCCTTGTAAGCCTTCATATCAGAAGCAAAACCAAGCTTGTCGGCAACTGCCTTCAACTTATCAAACCAAGCTGAATTGTCGTCCGTATGGTCGTATGTTGCAAGGTATTCATTAAGAACTGTCTCAACCATCTCATCATCAAGTCTGAAAGCGTCTTTTTCGCCTTCGTCGCCCATATCAAAGAAGTATGAAATCATCTCAAACACCTGTCTTGCGTACATAAGGTCTTTTCTTCTTCTCTTCATGCCTACACCCATATAAAGTCTAAGGATAGACAACATTTTCTCCTTATCCTTAAACCATATCGCTGCCTTTTCCGGCTCATTTTCTGTAGCCCAGTTGTAAAGGAAGTCGTAAACTTCATCCTCTGAAAGCTTTGAAAGCTCGTTCTTACAGATATTGTGAAGCTTTTCCTTGTCGAACAATGCACCTGACTGGTTCATCTTATCAACTGAGAATGGGAACTCGTTGATGTCCTTGTCAGGGAACTGGTCATGCCACTCCTCAAAGTTAGAGTTAAGAAGTGTCATAAGGTAAACCTTCATAGTGTATGGATGGTAACCATCCTTTCTGTAGTAATCAAGTGAAAGCTCAGGGTCCTTTCTCTTAGAAAGTTTACGCTTTCCGCCAGTTTCTTCGTCAAACTTCATAAGGTGAGCTGTGTGTGCGTACTCAGGCATCTTAAAGCCAAGTACGTGGAACAACTCATAATGAATTGGTGCAGACGCAAGCCACTCACCGCCCCTGATAACCATAGTGGTTCTCATAAGGTGGTCATCAATTGCATGTGCAAAATGATATGTCGGAATACCATCTTTCTTAAGGAGTACGATATCGTGAATGTTCTCAGGCAACTTAATCTCACCCTTAATAGCATCAACAAATGTTATCTCCTTGTCAGGACTTCCCTGTGAACGAAGTCTTAAGACATATGGCATACCTGCTGCAAGATTAGCTTCTATCTGCTCTAATGAAAGCTCTCTACAAGTAGCATACTCACCGTAGTAACCTGTAAGAACCTTAGCTTCTTCCTGCTTTGCTCTTACTGCGTCAAGTTCTTCCTCACCGCAGAAACAAGGATATGCAAGGCCTCTCTCTACAAGACTCTTTGCATATGTGTGATATATCTCAACTCGCTGGCGCTGGAAATATGGACCGTAGGCATTATTCTCGCCTAATTCATATCCGGCACCCTCGTCAAATTCAATATTAAAATACTTAAGTACGTTGATAATAATATCAACGGCACCATCAACCTTACGCTTTTCGTCTGTATCTTCGATTCTAAGATAGAATACGCCACCATTTCTGTGGGCGATTCTTTCATCTGCAAGTGCTGAATAAAGATTTCCAAGATGTATGAATCCTGTTGGACTTGGAGCCATACGTGTGACGTGTGCCTTTGAATTCAGCTTTCTATAGGGAAACTTCTCCTCATAATAATCCGGTGTGTTAACAACATCCGGAAAAAGTAATTCGGCTAACTTATTGTAATCCATAACTTCCTCCATAATTAAACATATACCATTGAATTATAACATCCGTTGCGTCGGTTTTCAATGATTTTCTGGGCAAATGCTTTATCACCTTAATAATTTTGCATAACTCACTGACTCCTGCCAGCTTAGTCCATTATCGCGCATTTGGGATATGCTGTTTATTATGCAACTGCCATATATACCCCCTACAGCACTCAGGCCATAATGTTCACCGTCAAAACCTAAGTAAATAAATGTATGACTGGATGAGGTTGTGCCATTGGCTCCGCTACCGACTTTCCAACCTACAATATCGCCGGCTCGTAAGCAATTCCAATCATCATAATCCTCAAACCTAAGTGTTCGGCAGAAAGTCATACGCATTTGACCTGATACGTCTCTTGGCATAATAATTCCAAAGCATCTGTGAATATCCATAACCAGAGCTGAGCAGTCTCTTGAACATAATGTACCGCCCCACCCGTAAATATTGCCAAGCATTTTGTATGCCTGACGCAATACATTTGCACCTGTATATGGAAGGAATCCCACACTGACGTCGTTGGATAGCGGAACAGATATTGTTACATAATTTACAAATCCATCGGTGCCTTTTATAGGAACTTTTACGGCATAATTGTAATATCGTCCATCACTGATACGGTTCCAGTACGTCATATCCAATTCCAGCTTAACGCCCATATCAAGATGAAAACCACTCAATTCCAGATAATCCGATGTAACAACAATAAATTCTTTCATGCTAAAATGTGCTTCCCATTCTTCATATGAATGGAATAATGCAATATTATCCCGTTTAGTCCAACCTTCATAATATATGCATCGTATTTTCATCCATTCTCCATAGACCTTAACAATCACCAGCGGTTCATTAATATATATCGCTGTTAAAGGTTCGGTTTCGTCAGGTGATGCCCACATAATGCATCTTCTGATACATACACCATATCCGAAAGCATCGAAAAAGCCGGCAAGGTCATAGAGGTAGGAAGACATCGCCAGCTTTTCAATATTGTTTTTGTTAAATATGTTTATTTGCGTTTCGTCCATGCGTACATTTTCAGCAGTCTCATCTTTTTGTATCCAAAACTTTGGATTCATCATTTTAGGTGAAACATTTGTAGCACACTTATATGCAACACTATTATTAAACATAACCCCTCCATAAAATTCACCGATATGTAATCTTATGAAGGGGCTATGTTAATTATGATTTACTTAATTTTATTTAATCAGGCTGGCCTAGGATTATATCCATTCCTGCCAGCTTTTTCATAAGCTTAACGGCATCTGCGACATCAATTTTGTTGTCTGCATTTACATCACATGTTTCAAGATTAATAGGCACTTTAATTCCTGCAAGATGTTTTTTCATCATTACACAATCTGTTATATCTACAACATTGTCAGAATTAATATCACCATAGAGCAGATTTCCGCTTTCGGAAGACTTACGCACAACGTTAATTGTATATGTACGCACATCCCCATTTTCTGCAGTTACGACGATATCGAACTTATTATTACCAACTTTCAGGAGATTAAGTCCGTCACCGGTTACCTTGGCTTTGTTGTCAGCCGGAGTTGCAACTACATTTATACTTGAAACGGAATTCTCAACAATCAAGTCATATTCCTGAATAAACTTTCCAAATCTTGGAGTTGCGGTGTATCCTTCAATGTTCAATGATGCTAATGTATTATTAGGGCTTCCGCTTTTTGTCGGTATAGCACATATTTCCTCTGGCATATTATTGTACACAGGAATCTTAAAAACTATTGCTGTATTTTTCTTCATTTCATCAGAATATGCTTTAGCTGCGTTAACTGATTCACTTCTCGGTGCCAATACATGGGTCATATACTGATGAATATAGCCATAATAATCAATAACATCGTATTTCTGGTAGTAAATAGTATCCTGTCCAATAGATATGTAATTACTTCCAATGTATATTGCACCGCCAATAATTGATTTCATTCTTGAGTTCCAAGGTCTAAGATACGTAGAACCTGAACTTACGAATTTAAGTCCTGTTAAAACAG
>JAFQIQ010000198.1 GCA_017397445.1 Lachnospira sp. | reverse complement strand
TTTGGAGAAGTCATTAGCGGTAATCAACGGTGAAGAAGAGGATGAGGATGACATTATTTTCGGTTCGGAGAATCTTAAGAATGGTGATTTGAGAAGAAAGGCGTTTTTAGACAGGATTCGAAGTCTCAGAGAGCATAATCCTTTGGAGGATGATGATTTTGATTTCTTGGAGGATGATGAAGATGAAAAATCTAAGTCACCTATTGCGATTCCTTCTTTTGAAGCGTTTATGAGAATGCGAGCAGAAGGTAAGTTACCTAGCCTAGATGGCGAGGAAAAGACTAAGAGTGAAGAAGGTAAGAAGTCAGAGGATAAGGATGAGTTGTTTATGCCATTTGAAGAGATTGGAACTTTGTCAGATAGTGGAATTAACGAATAGGAGGAGATGGAAATGACTAGAGAAAAATCAATTGAAGCAGCTAAGCAGTTGGTGTCAACAAAGTTTAACATTTCCAGTGACCATCTCAAGGTGAGAGGGGGAGCTGGATATATATATGAAACTAAAACACCCAAGGATGTTGAAAAACATATTGTTGAAATTGAGGGGGCATATATTGGTTCTGGCGAAGAAAAGGGAACAATTTTACTGAAGTGTAAAGGTTCAGATGTCACGCTTATGATGAATAATGAAACCATTTATAGCAGATCTATTATGAAGGACAAAAAGATTGCTTTTGGGGAGAGACTATATGTGATTGCTGTAAAAGCAGAAGAATATCCCGTTTATATTCCGGTGGTTGTGATCCGTGAAGAGGAAAAATATATTTTTGTTATGGTAAAAAGTCTATATGGAAGAGCAAATGCAATTAAGGATTTCTTCAGATTAGATACAGGAAAGCAGCAATTTATCTTAAATCAGCTGAATTCAGAGCATTATAAGAGATTTGATTCTGACGATAGTTCAAATTTTGAAACAAGACAGGAGCAAATGCTTAAGTATGCGATTACTAAAGAAACCTATATACCTGAAACACAGGGCTCAATTGAAGGAATGTTTAAAGATGCCAATTCATCTAAACATAAGATTGAGCAGAGATTAACTTATATTTCGAAAATATCTCCAATTTGTAAATCAAGAATTCCAGTAAGTGCGGAATCATTTGCAAAAATACTTGATAAGAAGTTTTACAAAATGGAGCGTCCAAAGCAGTTAATCAAGGATATATTTGTTGCCACCGAAAGAGCTAAGAAAAAGGGATGTAAGGTATTGTTTGTTGGGTCACCTGGTGTTGGTAAGACATCGTTAATGATGACCATTGCAGAGGCAATGAATCTCCCATATGAATGTATTCCTCTAAACGGGCTTTCTTGTCCCTTAGAAATTGAAGGACTTGATCCAGGGTATGATAGTGCAGATGCCGGAGCAATTGTGAGAGCGTTTGCGGCTCATGGAACATCTCAGATGGTAATTGCATTAGATGAATTTGATAAGATGAATCGCAATTCAAAAGAAGGTGATCCTATGAATGTCTTCTTAAGATTGTTCCTTGGCGATCATTATGACAAGTTTTTGGAATGTACCGTTAAGACCGATAATACGGTTTTTATTGCGACAGCAAATAGTATTGAAGATATTCCTGAAGCTATTTTGAACAGATTTAATGCAATTATCTACTTTGATGAGTATTCTTGCGAAGACAAAGTGGAGATTGCAAAAAGATATATTATTCCGGACGTGTTAAAGAACTATAACGTATCTACTTCAAATGTTAGATTTGAGGATGCAGCAATTGAATCTATCATCATAAAGTATTGTGAAGATTGCGGTGCACGAGATATTAAGCATAACATTGAAAGAATTATAAACCGTATTATTAGTTCAGGGCAGGCGGATGCTTCAATGGTTGTTTCCAGCGAATATGTTGAGAATATTTTAAATGAATTAGTAGAGGAGACACCAGGGCTCTATTTTAACAGAAATAGAACTGCTTATACTGAACCTGTGGCAAAAGAAGTGAAGAAGTGTCTTGAGGCAACTAAAAAGACAACTTCATATGATACTGATCGATTTGGCACAGACAAGATGCGACAGAAATTAGATTATTTACTTGCGTGTAGAAAAGAAGATCATACTTTTATGGATAAGTTTAATCCTGAGATGCTTAGTAATGTATTGCACCAGAATTTGTTTGGAATGGATAAAGTCATTAAGGAAGTAACAAACTTCTATTATACTGAGTATCTTCAGGGAACAAGACTTAATGGCAATTTGGCATTATGCGGAGGATTTGGAATTGGTAAAACAACTATTGTAAAAAACATTGCAGATGCTATGGGATATAAATATGTAAAGATTTCTCTTAATGGCGTTGAGGATATCAAGGAATTATGTGGTTTTTCAAGTACATACGTTGGAAGTGAACCGGGGCGTTTTATGAAGGGGATCAAAGAGGCAGGCACTACAAGGGTGATTCTTCAGCTGGATGAAATTGATAAGTTAAAAGCTGAACATGCGATGGCAATTATTGATTTGGTGGACCGAGATTTTATTGACAATTTTATTGATGTTCCCATTGATCTTACTCAGGCAATCTTTATTGCAACAGCTAATGATTGGGGCAATGTGCCAGCTGTTCTTCAAGACCGATTCATTGTGGTTAATGTAGATGGATATACTCGCGAGGAAAAGAGTCAGATTGTTTCAGATTATATCATTCCTAAGATTGAAAGAAGTTATGCATTGAGTGGTGTATCCATTTCCATTGACAAAGAAGCTGAAAAATATCTTTTAAGAACATATGCAAGTTCATTTGGCGTGAGAGATGTGGAGAAGGCTATGCAGCGCATTTGTTCTAGCAAACTTGTGGATCAGGTTGGGACAGAAAATCCGATGAGCCTTAATATTAGTAAGGATGATGTAAGTAAGTATCTTGGCGCTGAGCCTATTCCAAGAGGAAACTTTCCTAACAGCGGAGCCGTTTCGGGTGTTTCTAAAGCATTAGCTGTGAGCAACGGTAATGCTGGAAGCACTTTTGCAATTGAAACTGTACTTATTGAGGGAGATGAAACTCTTGAAATGACAGGTCTTCCTATGGAAACAACAATCGATTCAGTAAAAATCGCGGTGACCTGTATTAAGAAGATGTATCCACAACTCCTTAAAGGAAAACATATTCATGTTCACTTTGGAGAGGGGTCGGTTCCTAAGGATGGTTCGTCTGCAGGAGTAGCATTATTTATGAGTATTCTCTCTGCAGCTTTGGATAAGCCACTCATGTGCAAGGAACCATATGACATTGCTTATACGGGTGAGATTAGTCTTACAGGCGGAGTATTTGCAATTGGGGGAACGTTTGAGAAACTTCAGGCGGCTTGTGATTCTGGCTGTAGTAAGGTGTTTATCCCTATGCAGAATTATGAGCGTTTGGATAAGGATAAACTTGGTGAATTTGAATGTGAGGTAATTCCAGTAACTCATATTTCACAGGTTGTTGAAACAATTTATCCAGAATTGAAAAAATCTAACAAATAATTATGGATAAAAAGGAGAGCGTATCGTAATACAAATATCAGACAAGTGACACTTGTTATATAGAGTGTCACTTGTAGTGAAAAAGATTAAAGGAGGAAACAATTATGGGTAAGGATTATTACAAGCAGGGTGACGGTAAGGACAGGTATGCAGTGTATGGTGATAATGGATATGAACACCGTGGAAAGGCCGAATATGGAGATGACGGACATATGACACGTCTAGACATCATCTCCCCCGTAGCAGGTCAGCCTGGCTATCACCATCATGAGTGGTGGAATGAAAAAGAAGGATATGGACATGAGATTCATCCGGATCACTAAGGATAATTGATATTTGTCTCAAAGGGAAAGAAGCCTGTGGCACTTGTGAAATTCAAGTGCCGAGGGACTTCCCAGGTTATTAGAAAGAGCTTAGCCAATGTGGCTTGATAATACGAGGAGGATAATACTAATGGTGAATAGATGTTGATGAGGAGTCTTACTGGATAATTGTAAAGGTGTAGAGCAGAATAAAATCAAAAATTTTTGGAGATTTTGATTTTGGTTTCGTAAAAAATAATAACAAGTAAAAAGGAGGTACATAACTATGGGATATTTTGACCCGAGAAGTAGAACAGACGCAGATTATCAGAGAGATGTGGGTAATGGAAAGTATGATGCGTTTAGACGTTCAGATGCTGGAGGTGTTTACAAATACCAGACTACATCTAGTGATGCAACTTTAATACAGGATGTTGAGCCTGCGGATAATGATAAGGGGCACCAGCAAACAGATTTTTTAGTTGAGAATGGATATATCACCTCAATCCGTTCACATAATGACTAATAATGTGTTGAGTTTTATATTGTAAATCCCCATCTGACGATGACTTAGTTGGTAACAAGTCGAAACAGTGCCCTGTGTTAGATTTTATGAAACGGTGCACTGTCATGGGAAAACATAAATATTATAGGCAGGAGGTAGACGAATGAGAAAATATCTTGAGTTAATTGCAGTCAAAACGAAAATAAAGTGTGTAGGAATTATTGGGTTAGCATTTGTAAGTGCGTTGTTAGGTT
>JAFQIQ010000197.1 GCA_017397445.1 Lachnospira sp. | reverse complement strand
TACAACTTCTTCTTTAACTTCTACCTTCTTAGGTTTCTTCTGAACCTTAGCCAGATACTTCTTTAAGAAAAATGTACAACAGAACACACCGCCAAGAATTCCCACTGTCATAACAAGTGCTATGGTAACAAATGCTTCCATACTCATTTCGGACACTTTAAGTCCGGAAAGGCCAAAACTCTGTGCCGCGATTTCTGCAACATTTAACTCGTACTGCAATGCACCGATTACAGAAAGTCGAAGCCATGAAAAAGGAACTCCGAGACTTCCGCTAAGTGCTACAACACCAAGCAATATACTGATGGATGGCAACAATGTAAATGTTGCACTGGACGTTATAGTTTTCCTAAGTACCTTCTTATCCATTCCAATCTTGATTCCCGTGCGATAACTCTTAATAAGAAACACAAAACACATCACCGTCACGAACCCCAGCACCAGTGCCACAATACCGTAAAACGCACCAGAGTTTACACTACTTAAATAATCGTTCATAAGCACCTCCATTATGTTATATAATTAAACCATTATTTTTAGTTTTGCAGGAATGCACGAAAAAGCAACCTCCGTGACATCTCCCAGATACTCGCCATCTGCATGCAGAACCTCTGCATTGCTAAGCTCCATAGTAACCTTAGGTGTATCTATAATCTCAACACCTTTTATCTTTTCATGCTTTGCCATAACAAGAACTGGCAAAACAAAGAATGTCTTCCACTTAGGAATTCCTGCAACACTGCACACGGAAAGCAGTCCGTCCGTGGCATCCGCTTTAGGTGCCATGGGCACACCTCCGCCCTCTGCCCTGAAATTCATAGCCGCAGAAAAGATAAGCTTATTGTATGTGCGAATCTGTGATTTAACTGTCTCTCCAAACACCACATTGACATCAACAGTTTTCATACTGAACAGTGTCTGCACTGTAATTATAAGATACGTAAGCTTTCCCAGTCCGATTTTGTTAAGCACTTTTTTTATCTTGGATGTAAGCGCTTTCTTGCACACAATTGCATCCATACCTACACCGGCACTTATGGCAAACAACCTCTTTCCTTCGTCGCCTTTATAGTCAACCCATGACACTTCTCCAATATCAATAGGAGCACTGTCACCGCTTGCAATTATGCGTTTCAGATGCTCTATGGGCTTTCCTTTAAGTTTCAGTCCCCGTATAAAATCGTTGCCGGAGCCTGTAGGTATTACCGCAAAACTGACTCTGTCGAAGTCTGTGATACCGTTAATAACCTCATTCACAGTACCATCCCCTCCAACAACCACAAGCTTTATCTCACCCTCGTAGTTCTTACATATCAATGTGGCAAGCTCCGTTGCATGTCCCTCATACTCCAATATCCAATATCTGAACTCTATGTTATTCTGTTGTAAATACGTCTGTAGGTTTTCCCATATCTTCGCGGCTTTACCGCTTCTTGATGTCTGATTAACTATGAAATAGTACATATATATTCCTTTGCATTAATTATAGAATTCTCTGCCATATCCGACACTGCCTCTTCTGTGTAAAATGCTGTGTGGGGCGTAACGATAACATTAGAAAAAGACTTAAGTATTGCAAGTTGCGGATTTTTCAAAGATTCACCCATTCTGTTAAAGTAATAAAGACCATGTTCGTGTTCTACCACATCAAGTCCCGCAAATCCTATTTTTCCACTGTCAAGCCCTGCAATAAGTGCATCTGAATCAATAAGCGAACCCCTCGCACAATTAATTATCATAACACCATCCTTCATCTTTCCTATGGCAACCTCATCTATCATATGATAATTATCTTCTGTCGCCGGTGCATGAAGAGTTATAATATCCGACTCTTCAAGCAATGTATCAAGATTTGTATATGTGGCAAGACCTTTAATCTCCTGGCTTTCCACTATATCATAAGCCAGAATCTCGCATTTAAAGCCACTAAGTTCCTCTATTACCTTGCGTCCTATCTTGCCTGTCCCTATAACGCCAACTGTACAGTTCCTTAACTCTCTTCCTATCTTTCCTTTGAGAGTAAAATCCTGTATATCCGCCCTCTCCATAGTGTGACGGTACCTTCTGCACCCCATAAGCATCAACATTATTGTATAATCAGCAACCGTTGCAGGGGAATAAGAAACATTTACCACTCCCATACCAAGGGACTTAGCATACTCCACATCAATATGGTCGTAACCTATAGTTCTTGTAGATATACACTTAATTCCCATCTTATGAAATTCATCAAGAAGAGGCTTGTCCATAACAGTCGTAATTATATCTATAACATCGTACCCCTCTGCCATATGTGCATTGGCAAGACATGGAGTTTCCACCGTGTAATCGTACTCAACACCATACTGACTGCAGTACCTGTCAAAATATTTTTTCTCATCAAATTCTCTCATACTGTAAACAAAAATTCTCATCGTATATCTCTCTTTCTAAAAAGGGATGCTGAACGAAAGCCCAACATCCCCGTATGACTATATATGCAAATGCGACAAAAACGCCTTTGTTCTGTCACTCTTTGGATTATCAATAACTTCTGCAGGTGTTCCCTGCTCTACGATAACTCCTCCGTCCATAAAAACCACTCTGTCAGCAACTTTCTTCGCAAAATCGATTTCATGGGTAACAATAACCATTGTCATCTTCTCTGCCGCAAGGTCTTTAAGCACCTTAAGAATACCCGCAGTAATCTCCGGGTCAAGGGCCGATGTCGGCTCATCAAAGAAAAGCACCTTCGGATTCATAGCAAGCGCTCTTGCAATGGCAACTCTCTGCTGCTGACCTCCTGAAAGCTGGTTTGGATAACTGTCCGCCT
>JAFQIQ010000196.1 GCA_017397445.1 Lachnospira sp. | reverse complement strand
GAGAAGGCGAATCGCCAACCGTAGATAGCGCGTACGCCGGAAAAGTAAATTCAAATACTTTGTCGTTTGCGGCAATCGTTATTTCTTCAATTCCTATTTTACCAGGACGGCAAGCATCGTCGTATGCAGACTGTGCAAGGAAAGGAATAACCTCTGCCTTAACAATATCTTTAAGGTCAGCAGGGATACCAACATCTGCAGCAAGCTTCTTAACAGCGTCAACTGCAGCCTTTCTGTACTCTTCCTGAGTCATATTCTCTGTTCCTGCAACACCCATAGCCTTAGCAATGTCGCGATACTTCTCTCCTGTCGCCTCTGCATTGTACTCCATAACTGTTGGAAGAATAATGGCATTAGCGATTCCATGTGGTGTGTCATATAAAGCACCAAGTGGGTGCGCCATAGAATGAACGATACCAAGACCTACGTTAGAGAATCCCATACCTGCAACATACTGTCCAAGTGCCATACCCTCTCTGCCTTCAGGTGTATTGTCGCAAGCACCTCTTAAACTTCTTGCAATAATCTCGATGGCCTTAATATGGAACATATCAGAAAGTTCCCAAGCACCACCTGTAATATAACCCTCGATAGCATGTGTAAGAGCATCCATACCTGTAGCAGCTGTAAGCCCTTTAGGCATAGTACTCATCATATCAGGATCAACAAATGCCACAACCGGAATATCATGTGGGTCAACGCATACCATCTTACGATTCTTAGCAGCATCTGTAATTACATAATTAATAGTAACCTCTGCAGCTGTACCAGCTGTTGTAGGAACCGCAAGGATAGGAACACATTTGTTCTTAGTATCAGCAACACCTTCAAGACTTACAACATCTGCAAACTCAGGGTTGTTAATAATAATACCTACAGCCTTAGCAGTATCCATAGATGAACCACCGCCTATAGCCACGATATAGTCAGCCTCCGCCGCCTTGAATGCATCTACGCCTGCCTGCACATTCTCAATAGTTGGATTAGGCTTAATATCTGAAAAAATCTCATACGCCAATCCCGCACCATCAAGTACATCAAGAACCTTCTTAGTTACACCAAACTTAATCAAATCAGGATCAGAACACACAAGTGCTTTCTTAAATCCTCTACCCTTTGCCTCGTCAGCAATAGCCGCAATAGCGCCTGCACCATGATAAGAAGTTTCGTTCAAAATAAATCTGTTCGCCATACAAATCCTCCATTCTTAGGACAACGTCCCATATAATATTAAGTTGTTACGAAAATAACTTGTTAATATTATAACACGCATTTAAGAATTTGTAAAATGCATATTCAATTATTTACACAAATCTTTAATAACTTCCGCTGCAATAACAAGTCCTGCCGCCGCCGGCACAAATGCCACGCTTCCCGGAATACTTCTTCTTGAATTTCCTTCTTCAAGGGGAGCCGACACCTTTATTGGCTCTTCCTTCGAATAAAGCACCTTTAACTTCTTAACTCCACGTTTCTTAAGCTCCGTTCTCATAACCCTGGCCAACGGACACACACTTGTTTTATATATATCCTCAATCTCAAGCCTTGTTGGATCAAGCTTATTTCCTGTTCCCATACTGCATATTATCGGAGTTCCTGCTTTTTGTGCCTCAAGGACTATATCAATCTTTGCCGCAACAGTATCTATACAGTCCACAACATAATCATATCCCTCAAAATCATAGTCATCATGATTATCCGGAAGATAAAAGCAATTATGAATCTCTACATTCGCTTCAGGATTAATGTCAAGAATTCTCTCCTTCATAACTTCCGTCTTAGGTCTTCCCACCGTACTGTGAAGTGCAATAATCTGACGGTTAATATTCGATATGCTTACAGTATCATTATCAGTCAGTACAAATGTACCGACACCGCATCTTGCCAGTGCCTCAACCACATATCCTCCGACACCGCCAACGCCAAACACCGCCACCTTCATATCCTTTAGTTTTTCAACCTTCTCCTCAGTAAGCAACAACGCCGTCCTACTTAATTCCTCTCTCATACCAATTCTCCTCTCCCGATTAAGGTTGTCTGGTAAGATATATAGTATTGAGAGCTATGTCTATATATCTTACAGATTGTAGCTAAACGCCGGCACTTAACGAATATAAGTTATGCTTTGCATAACTTTATGAGTTTAGTACCGTTGCGTTTAGGTCCAAGCGAAAGCG
>JAFQIQ010000195.1 GCA_017397445.1 Lachnospira sp. | reverse complement strand
GCTTCTCCATTATATCACCTCCGACTTATGACGTGTAACGTGGCAGTTAATATTGATAGCACATGGCATACCTGCGATATGTGTAGGTAATGTCTCAATATTTAAGCCGATTGCTGTTGTCTTTCCACCAAAGCCCTGTGGTCCAATGCCGAGCTCATTAATCTTCTCAAGCATTTCCTTCTCAAGGTCTGCGTAGAATGGGTCAGGATTCTCTGAATCGATAGGTCGCATAAGAGCCTTCTTTGCAAGTAAGGCAGCCTTATCAAATGTACCACCGATACCTACACCTACTACCATAGGTGGGCATGGGTTAGGACCTGCTGTCTCAACTGTCTCAATGATGAAATCCTTAATACCCTGGAGTCCTGCTGAAGGCTTGAACATACGGATAGCACTCATATTCTCGCTACCAAAGCCCTTAGGACCTACTGTAATCTTAATCTGCTCGCCTGGAACGATTTCTGTGTAGAGCATAGCTGGTGTATTGTCACCTGTATTTCCTCTACGAACAGGGTCCTTAACTACAGACTTTCTAAGGTATCCCTTGTCATAACCACGACGAACGCCCTCGTTTACAGCTTCCGCAAGGTCACCGCCAACCATGTGAACATCCTGACCAATCTCAAGGAATACACAAGCCATACCTGTATCCTGACAGATAGGTACGCACTGTGCATCTGCGATTTCATAATTTTCAATAATCTTATCCAAAACACCCTGAGCGATTTCACCGTCTTCGCATGCTCTACAATTCTTGATTGCACACTTAACGTCCTCAGGAAGATGCTGATTAGCTTCGATACAAAGCTTCTCTACAACATCAGTAATCTGACTAACGTTTATTTCACGCATTGAAATGTTACCTCCATAAAATTATAATAATAAGCCTAAAAACTGGCTTGATAATACTACCATAACCAACGCAATTGGATAAGTTGCAGCATATGCAGAGGCAACATCATCTGTCTTTGTAACACCGATAAGTGTTCCAAGTGCAGGTGTACTTGTCATACCACCACATATAGAACCAAGTGTATTAAATATACTGAGCTTTAATACCTTTGCAGCAAAGAAATATCCTACAAACATTGGTAATAATGTCATTAACGCACCATATACGAAAAGCATTGGACCCTGCTCTACAAGTACATCCACAAATCCTGCTCCTGCTCCTGTGCCGGCACCGAGGAGGAATAACATAAGACCAAACTCACGCATTGTCTCTAATACACGCTTTTCAATCTTCAACTCAATTCTTCCTGCATGACCAAAATGTCCTAATACAAGACCGGCAATAAGTGGACCACCTGATGTACCAAGTGCAAACTCTCCGCCTCCCGGAAGTGGAATTGTTATCTTAGCTAATATAATTCCTAATGCTATAGCTAAACCAAATGCAAAAAATCCCATCTCATCAACATGAATTCTTGCCTTCTTTGGCTCTTTTTCTTTAATTTCAACACCTGAAGCTGCTGCAAACTTTGCACGCTCTGCTTCCATATCTGTCTTTAAAATCTTTGGCACAAGCTGTACAAAAAGTACTACACCGATAACACCGAAAGGATATGCTATACCATATCCAACAGCCGCCATATCTGTTGTTGCCTCTTTAGCCGCAGCTAATCCCGGTGTACTTGTAAGTGCTCCTGAAAGCATACCTACACCAATATCTGTTGGTATATCAAATAACTTAACAATACCGGCACATGTAAGTGCACCTACAATAATAATTATAAATCCAAGTAATATGTAGGATTTAGCATTAACCTTAAAGTTTCTAAAGAATTTTGGTCCGGCTATATAGCCTACAGATGTTACGAAGCATATAAGACCAAGGTCTTGAACAACCTTTGGTATCTCTACTCCAAAATGACCAAATACAAGTGCTACAAGCAATACACCTGCTGTTCCAAGCTCAAGTCCGCATACTCTGATTCTACCAACTAAATAGCCTAAAACAGCTATTGTGAAAACGAGCATTAATGTATTTGCCCATACTTCGTTTTGGAACCATGTTCCAATGCTTTCTAAAAATTCCACTTTCCTGTCCTCCGAAATGTTTAATTTACCCCATTCTTCACTATCACCACTAAACGCACCAAATCCAACGGCATAACAATCTATGCCGTTGGAATGAAAATGTCTTCACGCGTAGAATCAGGCTCACCAATACAAACCTGCCTCCACACGATTAAACTATTTAGTTAAGACGTGTAACGCCTTCTGGTCTGTAGTCAGGTAATAACTTAGGAGATACTACTTTTGGCTCAATACCAGCATCTGCAAGCATCTTAGAGTAATCATCAACATGTGAAAGTGTAAGCTCTTTAAGCTCAACCTCCTTGCACTTAGCTCCTGCCTGTTTTCCTGCATTACGACCAAATACGATGATATCAAGGAGTGAGTTACCCATAAGTCTGTTTCTACCATGGATTCCTCCAACTGCCTCACCTGCAACGTAGAGGTTCTCAACCTCTGACATACCGTTAGCAGAAATCTTAATACCACCATTCTGGTAATGAAGTGTTGGGTAAATTACGATAGGTACCTCTCTCATATCGATACCACATCTTAAGTACATACGAAGCATACCCGGAAGTCTCTTTTCAAGAGTTCCTTCTCCGTGAATCATATCGATCATTGGAGTATCAAGCCAGATACCATCAGCCACAGG
>JAFQIQ010000194.1 GCA_017397445.1 Lachnospira sp. | reverse complement strand
TGTCAAGAGATGTTTTGCTAAGTTTGGATACAACTGTACCTCCACTTACGGTCATAGATATGTTTGAAACGAAATAATTGCTTGCTGCTTTTACTGTGACAGTAAATGTTCCTCCTGAAGATACTTGAGATGCATTTGCCGAGATACTGAGTCCTCCCGCAGCATTTGCGTCAAGTTTTACACTACTCAGCGTTAATACAAACAATATAAAAAAACACAAAAACCTTTTTATTGTTTTATTCATACTTTTCACCCTCGTTATTGTACTATTGAACTTTTATTATCCAAATGATTTCTAAGTTTCACATAATCCAAGGCTGATGCCTTCCCATCTCCGCTGGTATCTGCTCCCTTTAGATATGCTCCTGTTAAAGAACTTGCCCCATCCAGATAATTTCTTACTTTCACATAATCAACAGCAGATAATTTACCATCTCCATTCACATCTCCCCTGATTACAATGGTATAGGTGACGGTACTTCCGTTCGTTGTGACTGTCAGTTGCATGCCGGTGGCGAGTGTTCCGCTTGCAATCTGTGTGCCATCTGCCTTCTTAGCTACCACTTGAATCCTTTCATCCAACGCTTTCACTTTGGCGATTTCTCTTCCAATATCCCCGCCGACTGAGAACCCGGTCAGATAACTGTTTGAATGAGAGACCTTCAAAGCCGTTAATACTTCTGCCTGTGTCTTCTCAGGTATAATGATTACCGGTGGTTCCTCAATCTCCGGCTTGTCGTCATCCGGTTTCTCTATATCCGGTATCTCAATGTCCGGTATCTCAATATTACCACTTCCTTCAAATATCACTCGAATATCACTTGCTTTCACATACACAAAGTCTCGCGTTTCATCATATATGGCATTCACATCTCTGGCACTTCTATCAGACTTTAATGACATATCAGAAATAACCTTGTAGAACCATCCTTCATTCGTCTCTACCGAATCCAAGATCACTACCGGAAAATCATAGGTGTAAGCAGCTTTTCCACTTCCCGAACCTGCTTCTGACGTATATATCTTAGTACTTCTGGCATCTGCCTCCTTATAGAACTGCACGTTCCCGCTGACAGTAATACCAATCGTATATCTTCCATAATCAACTTTTTCCGTATCGAAATAATAACCTCTCGCCGCCGCTTTCTCGCCCCAATAGGGGTCAGACGCATACTTGACATTCATGCCACTATGCTTATCTCCAAGATGTGGGCCTCGATATCTAAAATCACCACCATTCAGATAATCCTTGTGCACCCATTCATATGCAAATTCATTGATACAATGTTCAACAGATTTAAATGTATTCGCCGACTCTCCCGGACTAGAATCCACTGCATTTAATCCAAACAAGTTGTTTTTACTTTTTGCAATAGAACTTGTTCCCCATGCACTTTCATTAATGGCGATGCCAAACATTAAAAGCGCGTTAATAGAATATTTATTCTGTGCAGAAGCAAATGCACTTCCTGCTGTCAGCATCACAGACTCTGTTTTGTTTGCTGCAATATACGCATTATATTGCTCCGGAGTAAAAGGTGCCTTTGTATGCATAGACAAATATTGATAATAATTGTAATATGGCTGTCCAGCATTCACCGACTGACTGAACACATTATTCTGATAGTCTGCAATCATTTTCGCAAAATCATCATAAAAATAATGTCCGTCATAACTGTAATACTTTACACCTAATGAAAGATAGCTTGGTTTGTATCCCACTCGCGTACTTGCCAAAGCCAGGGAACTTCCACTAAAGTATGTGTAGTTGTGCATGAGATACCCATTGTCAGAAATAGAATAATAACTAATCTCACGTTCTCCACAAGACTCATAAGCAATCGGTCCTGTAATATTAGCAGCAGGCACTCTCATCACAACACCTGACAACTTACAAATCACACTTCCGTCACTCTCTGTCCGAATGTAAGCCGCATCTCCGGCTGACTTACAATGAACATATCCCTCTCTGCCTGTATCCACTTCTGTATAATATACCAAACCACTTGAACTTTTGAATCTTACAACACCCACAACATCCGTTTGGGCTTCCTCTCCGGTCCTCAGGCGAGAAAACAACTTAATTCTAGTGTTTTGGAAATCACTCATCAAATC
>JAFQIQ010000193.1 GCA_017397445.1 Lachnospira sp. | reverse complement strand
TCAGCATCTGATGAACTGGATATTCCTGACAGTGGTATGGCTAAGGATGTCCTTAATATATTCAATACTGTTAAGGACCTGATAGAGCACAGTCTCCAAAAAGCAAGCGATTCTCCGTTAAATGTTTCAACACCGGAGTATTACCCATCGTACCTATGCTCCTTATCTTAAAAATATTCTTTTTCTTTCAAACTTGTATACATATTATCACCAATAATTATGTGGTCAATCAAATTAATTCCCACAATCTCACCCGCATCCTTAATCTTTGCAGTAACAAGGATATCGTTGCGGCTTGGCGTGCTGTCACCGCTGGGATGATTATGCAAAAGCACAATAGAAACAGCATTGTACTTAAGAGCCTCTGCGAAAACCTCTCTCGAATTAACCAGTGAAGCATTCACTGTTCCAACAGAAATCACACAATCCCTGATAAAACAACATCTGCTGTCAAGCATCACCAACACCAGCTGCTCTTTATCAAGGTGTCGCAAGTCCTCCATATAATAATCAGCGATTGAAGACGGCGATGAAAAATCCAGTTTTTCAGCAGCCCTCTGCTTTGCCATTCTTCTGGAAAGTTCGCATATACATTGTATCTGTATAGCTTTTACCTGACCTACACCTTTTATTGACATAAGCTCTGGCACCGATAAATGTGTTATTCCAAGAAGAGATTCCTCACAATTCTTAGATGCCATGCCTATTATCTTCCCCGCAAGCTCCGTTGCATTAACTCCGTTAGTTCCCGTTCGAAGTATAACAGCAAGCAGCTGTGCATCGGACAATGTCTTTGCACCCAGCATCAGACACTTCTCGTAAGGCTTTTCTTCAATACCGCTGTTTTCATTAAGTACACAATAACTCTTATTATTAATATTCATTCCTGCCCTTTCCGGACAAGTGGGTTGAGACTGACAGACAAAGGCTGTCGAATCAGATAAACTTGTAAGCCAGAATAGCAAGCACTACGCCGATAATACTCGCTATTGTTATCCTAATCTGCAAAGCAAATGTTATGACAAGAATTCCCAAATCAATTATTATGGCATTACCTGAATTGTTAATGCCAAATGTATTGCCATACGCAAGCCAGCTTAATCCCGGCACACCTGCCGTAAGCTCCGCAATAAGACCGCCGAGTACTATTCCGATTAATATGAAAAGAAAAAGCATCCAACCGTTCTTATATTTTGAAATTGACTTTGAACCTGAACTCATAACCTCTTCGTCTCCCTCTTTTGGATAATTACAAATAAATCAACCTATATTATAACACAAAAGCCAAATAATGTATATAAACTTTTAATGTGCATTTGGTGAAATTTTCCGTCAAAATGTGACATTTTATATTAAATCTTAACAATTCCTGCCTCATACATCTTCTGTAAACTCATCATAATACCAAACTTTGCATGATACCATGTAAGTCCTCCCTGGAAATATACCGCATAAGGCTCTTTTAACGGTCCATCTGCGCTGAGCTCAATTGATGAACCCTGCACGAAGGCACCAGCCGCCATAATTACATCAGCATCATAACCCGGCATAGCCCATGGCTCAGGAGTAACATAACTGTCAACCGGCGCCGCCGACTGAATTCCCTTACAAAATGCTATTAAAGCTTCCGGTGTCTTTAACTCAACAGACTGAATGATGTCGTGTCTGCTCTCCTTACCATCCGGAACAACTCTGTAACCAAGCTTCTCATACACATTTGCAGCAAATATAGCACCCTTTAATGCTCCTGCAACAACTGTAGGTGATAAGAATAATCCCTGATAAAAGCTCTGATTAACACCAAGTGTTGCTCCAACCTCTTTGCCAAGTCCCGGCGAAGAAAGTCTGAATGATGCCTGCTCAACACACTCCTTAGTTCCTGCAATATATCCTCCACACGGAGCAAGTCCACCACCCGGATTCTTAATAAGTGAACCAACCACCATATCAGCCCCCAGCTCTGACGGTTCTATAGTCTCTACAAACTCACCGTAACAGTTATCCACCATACAGATTACATCAGGCTTAATATCCTTAACAAACTTAATAAGCTCACCAATCTGCTTTACTGAAAATGTCGGTCTTGTAGCATATCCCTTTGAACGCTGAATAGTCACAAGCTTAGTCTTTTCATTAATAGCCTTTGCAATATTGTCATAATCAAATGTTCCGTCAGGAAGCAAATCCACCTGTCTGTAACTGATTCCATACTCCGCAAGACTTCCCTTAGACGGTCTGATACCAATGATCTCATCCATAGTATCGTATGGCTTTCCAACCGGTGACAGAAGCTCATCCCCAGGTCTGAGATTAGCAGCAATGGCAACATTGAGTGCATGAGTACCGCACATAATCTGCGGTCTTACCAAAGCAGCCTCAGTCTTAAACACATCTGCATAAACCTGCTCTAAAGTATCTCTTCCATCATCGTTATAACCATATCCCGTGGAACCTGCAAGATGCATCTCAGACACCCTGTTTTTTTGCATAGCATTAAGAACCTTGAGCTGATTAAATTCAGCATTGGCATCAATACCTTCAAAGCGCTCCTTTAATCCAACCAAAATGTCCTCACAAAAATCATAAACCTTCTCATCAATACCTAACTCAAGGTACATATTCTTAGTATTTTCCATCTCTTCTCCTTACTCTACAATTCCCTTATCTTTCAATTTCTCAACCATAGCCCAAAGCATGGCATCTTTATCAGAACCATAATCCTGATAATCAACCCACAAAACACTGTTTTCCCTTCTGAACCAGGTCAGCTGTCTTTTTGCAAAATGTCTTGTGTCAAGTTTTATTAAATATTTGGCTCTCTCAATATCATACTCTCCATCAAAATAACCAAACATCTCTTTATAACCTATCCCCTGCATAGATACATTTTCTTTAGTCAGTCCTTCATCTATCAGTCTTTTAACTTCCTGCTCAAGTCCTGCCTCAAACATAATATCAACACGTTTATCAATTCGCTTATACAAAACCTCACGGTCATCATTAAGCACAAAGTATGCAAAATTATACGGTGACTCCTTTTGTTGCTGCTCTTTATTATGTTCAGAAATCTTTCTTCCAGTCTGTTCATAATACTCAAGAGCCCTTATAACACGCTTTAAATTATTATGATGTATGGCATCTGCGGATTCAGGGTCTACCTCCCGAAGTTTCTCGTGCAAATACTCACTTCCCTTTTCTAAGGCCAACTTTCGCATCTTCACTCTAAACTCATTCTCAACCTCATCTTCAGTACCATCATCCTCAAACTCTATATCATAAAGCACCGACTGAATATAAAATCCCGTTCCGCCTACAATTATTGGAACTTTACCTGCCGCATATATTTCTTCCATAGCAGCCTTAGCCATTCTTTGAAATATAACTATATTAAAATCATCCTTAGGCTCAAAACAGTCCACAAGATAATGTTTAACTCCCTGCATTTCTTCCGCAGTAATCTTGGCAGTTCCTATATCCATTCCCTTGTAAACCTGCATAGAATCAGCACTGATAATCTCACCATTAACAGCCTTTGCAAGCCTTATGGAAAGTTCCGTCTTTCCAACAGCTGTAGGTCCTGTAAGGATTATTAGCGGACGTTTACATGTATCACTCATAATATCACCATTCTAACTAAATAATTCTCTTAAATTTTTTCTCTATCTCATACTTGGACATCACAATAAGCGTCGGTCTGCCATGCGGACAATTATAAGGATTTTCCGCCTTCATAAGCTCCTGCATAAGTTCCTTCGCCTCCTCATAAGAAAGCTTATTATTTCCCTTAACCGCCGCCTTACACGACATTGATGCAACTTTCTCAGTAAGAATATCATAATCGCCCTTATGGTCCTCCATAAGACCATCAATCATATCAATCAGCAGCTGCTTACAATCAATAGACGGAAGGCTTGCAGGAATACCTGTAACCTTATAGGCATTGCCTCCAAAATGTTCTATCTCATATCCGGCATTAGCAAACACATCCTGATTATCTTTATACACATTTTCCTGTTGCATATTAAATTCAAGCACTACCGGAGGCATAATCATCTGAGTATCCATACCCTTTTCATTGATGCGACTCATAAATTTCTCATAAAGAATCTTTTCGTGCGCCGCATGCTGGTCCATCATATAGAACTTATCTTTATACTCAAAAAGCCAGTATGTCTCAAAAAGCTGCCCTATAATCCGATAATTCTCTTCGGTGTTTCCAGCCTGAATAAGCGGATCTTCAAATATCGACATCTGTTTTGCCGCTTCCTGCTTCTTAACCTCGTACTCTTTCAAATCCTCTTTAATAAGTTCTTCGGAACGCTTAATTTCAAAAGGCTCAGGAAGTCTTGCCTGCACAGGTTTAACCTCTGTTTTGACTTCCTCTTTAACAGCAGGCTTTGCAATTTCCTCAGACTTATTGGTAGTAATTGCGCCATAATTAGTCACACTTGATTTATTAGCTACAGATTCAGCTTTTAAAGAATCTATATTCTCAGCCTTAGAAGCGTTAAACTCGACTGCCGCCAAAGGTTTAACAGACGGCGCTTTATACGGCGTACTCTCCTGTGACTTTGGCAACGTCTTCGGCTCATCTTTTACCATAACATTTTCCCGCACAGGAACATAATTCTCTCTTTGTGGATTAAAGGATACCGCCCTTGATTCCTCGAGCTCAACTGCAACTGCCAAATCTATCTTCTTTAATGCATCCCTTATGGTGTCAAACACAAAGTTATAAACCACATCGTTCTTAGAAAACCTAAGCTCCATTTTGGTAGGATGCAC
>JAFQIQ010000192.1 GCA_017397445.1 Lachnospira sp. | reverse complement strand
TGAGATTATCCAGAAGTCTTTAGATAACTACGGTTATATACTTGTTGCTGAGTCTATGGAAGAGGCTATTGAGGTTGCCAATGAAATTGCATCAGAACACCTTGAAATCGTAACTAAAGATCCGTTCAATGTAATGACTAAGATTAAAAATGCAGGAGCTATTTTCTTAGGTGAATACAGCTCTGAGCCGCTTGGTGATTATTTTGCCCGTCCAAACCATGTGCTTCCTACAAACGGAACAGCTAAGTTTTTCTCGCCACTCAGCGTAGATGACTTTATTAAGAAATCAAGTATTATATCTTATTCTAGAGAAGCACTTGAACCTATCCATAAGGATATTGAAAGTTTTGCTACGGCAGAAAGACTTACTGCACATGCTAATTCTATAAAAGTAAGATTTGAGTAATAACTTGTGTTTTCGCACGAATTTACAACATATGGAGGGATGCTTTATGGCAAATGCTACTAATATAAGACAGGCTGAAATCAGCCGTAAAACTAACGAAACAGATATTAAGCTTTCTTTGGTTATTGATGGTAAAGGTGAGTCAAGCATAGATACCGGAATCGGTTTCTTTGACCATATGCTTGCAAGCTTTGCAAGACACGGTCTTTTCGACTTGAAAGTAAAGGTTCAGGGCGATTTGATTGTTGACTGTCACCACACTATTGAAGATGTGGGAATTGTCCTTGGTGAAGCTATAAAGCAAGCTGTAGGTGATAAGAAAGCTATCAGACGTTATGGTGACATAATCCTTCCTATGGATGAAACACTTATTCTTTGCGCCATAGATCTTTCGGGGCGCCCTTATCTTGTATTCGATGGTACATTTACCTCTGACAGAGTAGGATACTTTGATACCCAGATGGTTAAGGAATTCTTCTATGCAGTATCTTACGCTGCCGGAATGAACCTGCACATAAAACAACTTGCAGGTGAAAATGACCACCACATTATCGAGGGAATGTTTAAAGCATTTGCAAAAGCCCTCGACGAAGCCACTATGAAAGATCCACGCATAAAAAGCGTGCTCTCGACAAAGGGGAGTTTATAATTACATAAGTAAAGCACTTATGTGTATGTGGGCTTAGCGATTAGTTAGTGAACGCATACGGAGAATATTAGATTTTCTTAGTGCTTTGCCTTTAATTTTCAGAGATTTCCCAACAGGACGTTGGGAAAAGCTTCAATTGAGCCAAGGATGGCGAATTTGAAGCGGTCTCGTCATATATTTGCGAGTTTTACCAAAGCACTTAGAAAATCTTATATTAGTAGTACTAAGTGAACTAACTAATTGCTGAGTTTATCTACATATATATGTGCTTTGCCATATTAATTATAAAAGGAGCTTACTATGAGATTATATCCGGCTATTGATATTAAGGACGGCAAATGTGTCCGTTTAAAGAAGGGCTTGTTTAATGAAGTTACAGTTTACTCTGACGAGCCTTACAAAATTGCGAAGCAGTTTGAAGCTGATGGAGCACATTTTATACATACTGTTGACCTGGACGGTGCCTTAAAAGGACGTTCAGTTAATGCTGCAACTATTGAGAAGATTGTAAAAAGCGTTTCAATTCCCGTACAGCTTGGCGGCGGTATCAGAACTTTAGAGAATATTAAAGAAGTGCTTGATTTAGGTGTTTACAGAGCAATTATAGGTACTAAAGCTGTTGAAAATCCTGATTTTATCAGAGAAGCTATTGATAAGTTCGGTGCGGAGCATATTGTTGTGGGTATTGATGCCAAAGATGGTTATGTAGCCATTGAAGGCTGGGAGAAGTTAAGTGACAAGACTGCCGTTAATATGGCTCTTGCCATGAAGGAAATGGGTGTACAGACTATCGTTTACACAGACATTTCTAAGGATGGTATGCTTACAGGTCCTAATGTTGAACAGACAAAGATTCTTTCTGACAAAACCGGTATTGATATTATTGCATCAGGTGGTATGTCTTGTATGGATGATCTTGAAAACATCTATAACGCAGGTATTCACGGTGCAATTATCGGTAAAGCTATTTATGAAAAGAGAATTGTATTAAAGGACGCGGTTGCAAAGTACGAAGCGTAATTAAAGCGAATGGAGATTAATTATTATGTCATATAAGAAACTTATTCCAATTATATATCTGAAAGATGAAAAGGCTTACACTGACAGCTCACTTACTAATGTACTGGGAGATGGTGATGCGGTTAATGCTGCAGTTACATACAGTAATAACGGGGCTGACGAAATCATTATAATTGATTTGTCTTATGATGATGCCAGCCATGATGCAGCTATCGGAATTATCAGAAACATTACTAAAGT
>JAFQIQ010000191.1 GCA_017397445.1 Lachnospira sp. | reverse complement strand
AATTATGCGTCCGGGGTGTATCATCATACACTCCGGACTTATTTTCATCTTCTATTGATATTTTTTTGTCAATCTCGTTGACATGACTATGTAAAAGCAATATAATAGTTATAATGAACACGTTCGTAAAAGAGGTGATTTTAGTGCCTAAGATAATTGAAAATGTACGGGAACAGTTACTTTGTGAAGCCCGTCGTCAGATTGCCGAAAACGGATACAAAAACACTACCATCCGTTCCGTAGCTGGTGCATGTAATTTAGGAATTGGAACAGTTTACAACTATTTCAAATCCAAAGACATGCTAATTGCTACTTTTATACTGGAAGACTGGCAGGAGTGCATTAGTCAGATGCAACAGGAATCCTTAGCTAATCCGGGATGTTGCCTGAAAACTGTTTATGACTCCCTTAGTAATTTCATGAGTGGTCACAAAGAATTGTTTGGAGACAGTGATGCTACGAAAGTATTTGCAACAACATTTGCCCAACGACATAAACTGCTTCGTGACCAGCTTGCAGATATAATTCGTCCCATATGCCACAACGCCGCCGTTAATAACAAAGATTTTCTTGCTGAATTTATTGCAGAATCCCTACTGACTTGGACTGTTGCCGGCAAAACATTTGAGGATATTTCTTCAGTTCTTAATTTAATAATAATATAAATAAGTGAAAGGAGTTTTTATTTATGAGTAGTTTTGAAAACCTGCGCATCGTAGACAACTTCTATCAGACTTCGTTGTTTTTCCCGATGCCAACCGTAATTATCAGCACACTTTGCGAGGATGGAACCACTAATCTTGGCCCCTATTCTTTAGTACAGCCTTATTACGTTGCCGGAAAAGATTATTATGCTATGTTGCTGTGTTGCCGTAATTCTTCTAACACTGCACAAAATATTCTTCGCACCGGTAAATGTGCTCTTAACTTTATCGATGACAAACCTAAAACATTTAAAGAGGCTGTAAAACTCTCTTGGCCTGGTGATAAGCCTTCTGAGAAGATGCCAAAATGTAACTTCAAGCTTGAGAAGAGTCTTGTTGAAGAATTAGACCCTTCTGACAAACGTCCTATGGTTATGACTGACGCTATCGAAGTTATAGAGTGTACATGGATGAAAGAACTTGACGGTGCAGATAAAGATGTACCGGGCGAACTTAACGGTTATGAGGGACCCTACCATGATTTTAATGGTATTACCAGCAAATTCGGTGCACATTTTATTCTTCGCGTAGATAAGATTCTTATGAAGAAAAAATACAGCGATGCCATTATCAATGGTGTGAGAGCCAAAGATTTTCCTGCTCTTCCTGTTGACTATGGTTATCGGGACAGCAAGAATTTCTGGTTCCACAGAAAAACACGAATGAGAGCTGAACTTCTCCAGATGCGTCAGGCTTCTTTGGAATCTGTGCGTTATGCAGCAGACCGTGCTGATGACAAAGTCAAATTCACAGATGAAGCCCTAATGACAGTTCTTGGAGTTCCACGCGTATTCCTTCCGCTAGTATTGAAAGGATGCGTGGATTGGGCTAAAGAAAATAATGTTAACCTCATCACTGAGGAACATATGAAAATAATCAATGACAAACGTTCTAAAGAAAAGAACAAGAAATAAGGCCAAACGGAGGATATGCGTATGACCAACAAACTACTAACTGCTATCAAAAACAAGTACCCTGTCACCGAACTTGACATAGGTGATATGAAAACTCTTAAGGCCAACGGCATGACATTTACCATAAATGCATACAACGCCGAGGGCCTTGGCCATGTATCTGTTATGCGCGCCAAGGGATTCTTCGGTCTTATGAAGATGGATACCCTCATAATTAATCCTTTAAATGTTGATTTGCCGCTCTACTCTTATGACCGAATATTTGCTATGGGTAACGACACACTTATCGTTGAATTGTATGATACTTTAGTTGGTGACTACTCTGCCAAAGCCATGGCTGATGTAAAGAATCGTTACAAAGATTTGCCGGAGCGTGACCCCGGAGAGCATTGGTATGATAATATCAAGTTGCCTGAAAGCATCTCTACCAAGGGCAAGAAAGCACACACACCACGCTTTGACGAATTAACAGTGGCACATTTTGATGCTTATATTAAGTCTCCTGCATCCGTTGTCACAGATATGGCTGCAAAGCAAGCAAAAGCATCTTATTATGTCAATGGACTTCTGACTAATGGTGGTCCATCCACAGATGTTTTCAAGAAAGCTCTTGGATATGATAAGACTGAAAAACTATTTAAACAAGTGCTATTCGGAGTATAATACGATAAGAAAAGGGGGCATATCATTTTTTGATATGTCCCCAAAACTTCGCATTCTTTCAATTACTCCGTAACGCCGAACTTTACATCCATACCGGCAAGATGCTGCATTAACTTAACTGCATCTTCAACACTAATCTTTTTATCCGAATTAACATTAGCTGCGCCAAGGTTAATACCAGGCGTTGTGTCACCCGCCAGATACTTCTTTAACATAACGGCATCGTTGATAGCAACCTTTCCATCACCGTCATTATCGCCGTATAATACTTTTACACCACACATATTACAGGTGCCCACACCGTTTATTACACTGTCGCACTTATGAGAAATTTCTCTGATAATAGTTATGGACTCTGTGCCCGTAACAGGTAAATACTCCAATTCTTCCGTTCTGTCAACTGTCATATCAGCATTAACCTTGTACCAAACAGTACTATACAACGGCTCTGTTGTATTCTTATAATTCATCGGCATCTTAATGGCATGCAAAGAATTGCAGTCCCTAATTAAAATCGGAGTCTTCTCAAGCTT
>JAFQIQ010000190.1 GCA_017397445.1 Lachnospira sp. | reverse complement strand
GATGGGAGTACATTAATGGAACGTAAAGAAATAGTATTAACTGAAGACCAAAGAGAAGTTCAGTTGCATTATATAGAATTGTGTAAATCATACGTAGATGAGCTTAAGAAGAAGCTTGGAAGAGATGTGACGTGTTGTGTTAATACATTTGGATGCCAGATGAATTCAAGAGACAGTGAGAAGTTACTTGGAATTCTTTGTCAGATGGGGTACATACCTGTTGAGACAGAGGATGCTGATTTTGTTATATATAATACCTGTACTGTAAGAGAAAATGCTAATCTTAGAGTGTATGGAAGATTAGGACAGTTATCAGGAATTAAGAAAAAGAATCCTCATATGATGATTGCTTTATGCGGATGTATGATGCAGGAAAAGCACGTGGTTGAGAAGATAAGAAAGTCCTATAAGTTTGTTGATATTGTGTTTGGAACATTTAACATATATAAATTGGCAGAGCTTATGTATCATAGAATCAACAGCGACGGACAGGTTATTGATATATGGGACGAGCTAAAGGGCGTGGTTGAGGAACTTCCTACAGTGAGAAAGTTTTCTTTCAAGTCAGGAGTTAACATAATGTATGGATGTAATAATTTCTGCAGTTATTGTATTGTTCCATATGTGCGAGGCAGAGAAAAGAGCCGTATGCCGGAAGAGATTATCTGTGAGATTAAGGGGCTTGTTAAGGATGGAGTTAAAGAAGTTATGCTTCTTGGCCAAAATGTTAACTCTTACGGAACAGGACTTCCAATTGATATAACATTTGCACAGTTATTGCAAAGAATCGAAGAGATTGAAGGACTGGAGCGAATCAGATTTATGACACCACATCCGAAGGATTTGTCTGATGAGCTTATTGATGTAATGAGTAAGTCAGAGAAGATATGTAATCATATTCATCTTCCGTTACAGTCGGGAAGCAGTAGAATTCTTAAGATTATGAACCGTAAATACACTAAGGAGCATTATCTTGAGTTGGTGGATAGAATCAGGGCAAAGATGCCGGATGTGTCTCTTACAACAGATATTATTGTGGGATTTCCGGGTGAGACTGATGAGGATTTTGAGGATACACTGGATGTGGTAAGAAAAGCAAAGTATGACAGTGCATATACATTTATATATTCTAAGAGAACAGGAACGCCTGCTGCCGCAATGGAAAATCAGGTGCCTGACGATGTGACAAAGGTGAGATTTAACAAGCTTCTTGCTACAATTGATGAGGTTTCACATTCTATATGTGCAAGATATGAGGGAACAAGGGCAAAAGTACTTGTGGAATGTGTAAACGACCATGATTCAAGTCTTGTTACAGGACGTATGACTAACAACCTTCTTGTACATTTTCCAGGGGATGCGTCAATGATTGGCAGCGTTGTGGATGTAGAGCTTACAGAGTGTAAAGGATTTTATTATTTAGGAAAAGACATTGACGCCTGAGGCGTCAAGTCAGGAGATTTCTTTGAAATCTCCTGTTATCGATAGGGTTATGAAATGATTTGGAATAGGAGAAATACGATGGCTGAGTTTTCACCGATGATGCAGCACTATTTGGATACAAAGGAAGAGTATAAGGATTGTCTGATTTTTTATAGGTTGGGTGATTTTTATGAGATGTTTTTTGATGATGCTGTAATGGTATCAAAGGAATTGGGGCTTACACTTACAGGCAGGGAGTGCGGGCAGGAAGAACGTGCGCCTATGTGTGGAGTGCCTTTTCATTCGGCAGAGAATTATATTACAAAGCTTGTAGCCAACGGACATAAAGTGGCAATATGTGAACAGGTGGAAGATCCAAAGCTTGCTAAAGGTATGGTGAAAAGAGAGGTGGTAAGGATTGTTACACCCGCTACTAATCTTAATACTCAGGCTTTAGATGAGACAAAGAACAATTATCTTATGTGCCTCTATTATCAGGGGGATGTTATCGGTGTGTCTATAGCAGACTTTACAACAGGTGATTACTTTGTAACTGAGCTTCAAAATGAGTTTGAGCTGGTGGATGAAATTAATAAGTTTGTACCGTCGGAGCTTATTGTTAACGATTATTTTGGAATGAGTGGCATAGATTTGACAGCACTTAATGCAAAACTTGGAATTGCTATGTCAACTCTTGATAACTGGTATTTTGACCAGGATTTAAGCGGTAAAAAACTGCTTGAACATTTTAATGTGGGTACTATTGACGGACTGGGCATTAAAGACTATCCGTCAGGGGTTATTGCTGCCGGAGCATTGCTTGCATATCTTTATGAGACCCAGAAAGGTAATATGGGGCATATTACAACCATAACACCTTATACAACCGGCAAATACATGCTTATAGACAGTTCTTCAAGGCGTAATCTTGAACTTGTGGAGACTATGAGAGAAAAGCAGAAACGCGGTTCTCTTATATGGGTGCTTGATAAGACTAAGACTGCTATGGGAGCGAGACTTCTACGCTCCATGGTAGAACAGCCGTTGCTTGATAAAGAAGAAATTGTGGCTCGTCAGGATATGATTGAGGAGCTTAACAACAGGGCAATTGACAGAGAGGAATTGAGGGAGTACCTAAATCCCATCTATGACCTTGAGCGTCTTATGACGAGAATCAGTTGTAAAAGCGCTAATCCAAGGGATTTGATTGCATTTAAGAATTCGTTAGCGATGCTTCCTCACATTAAGAACATTGTTGCGGATTTTAAGAGTGCAAGCTTTGTGAGATGTTTTGAGAATCTTGATGATTTAAGAGACCTGTGTGATCTGATTGAACGCTCGGTTATTGAGGAACCGCCTCTTACCGTTAAAGAGGGCGGAATAATTAAAGATGGTTATTCCTCTGAGGTGGATGAGTTTAAGAGAGCAAAGACTGAAGGCAAGGAATGGCTTGCATCTTTGGAAGCAAGAGAGCGTGAGAATACAGGAATTAAGAACTTAAAGGTTAAGTTTAATAAGGTTTTTGGATATTATCTGGAGGTTACCAATTCATTTAAGTCACTGGTACCTGAAAATTGGACAAGAAAGCAGACACTTACTAATGCGGAGCGTTATACAACGGATGAGTTAAAGCATCTTGAGGATATTATACTTGGTGCAGAGGACAAGCTTTGTAACTTAGAGTATGAACTTTTCTGTCAGGTACGTGACCATATTGCATCACAGGTATCACGTATTCAGGCTACTGCCAAATGTGTTGCTATGATTGATGTGTTTGCATCTCTTAGTGTGGTTGCACAGCAGAATAATTTTGTGCGCCCTAAGCTTAACGATAAGGGCGTTGTTGAGATAAAGAATGGCCGTCATCCGGTAGTTGAAAAGATGATGGATAACAATATGTTTATTGCTAACGATACATATCTGGATAATGGTAACAACAGAGTGTCTATTATTACCGGTCCGAATATGGCAGGTAAGTCAACATATATGAGGCAGACTGCACTTATAGTACTTATGGCACAGGTAGGTTCTTTTGTTCCTGCCGACGCTGCTAATCTTTGTATAGTGGATAGAATATTTACAAGAGTTGGTGCTTCTGATGATTTGGCATCAGGTCAGTCAACGTTTATGGTTGAAATGACTGAGGTTGCCAACATTCTTAGAAATGCTACATCCAAGAGTCTGCTTATCTTAGATGAAATTGGAAGAGGTACAAGTACATTTGACGGACTTAGTATTGCCTGGGCAGTGGTTGAACATATTGCTAATAAGAACCTTATAGGTGCGAAAACGTTATTTGCAACACATTATCATGAACTCACGGAACTTGAAGGTTCTCTTGATGGTGTGAACAATTACTGTATAGCGGTTAAGGAAAAAGGCGATGATATTGTGTTCCTTCGTAAGATTGTTAAAGGTGGTGCTGATAAGAGTTATGGTATTCAGGTAGCAAAACTTGCGGGGGTACCACAGACTGTTCTTGAACGTGCAAAGGAAATTGTTACGGAACTTAGCAATGCCGATATTTCACAGAAAGCAAAGGATATTGCACAGTATTCTATGAAAGCACCGAAGGTTGGTGAGGAATATAAAGTGGTTAATGATTTGGAAGTGCGTCAGATGTCGTTGTTTGATACGGTTAAGGATGATGATATTATAGAGGAGATTAAGGGGCTTGATATTGGTCGAATGACTCCGATTGATGCTCTTAATATGCTTTATAAGTTACAGGGCAAGATTACTAACAGATGGTAGAATTATAATTGAAGGAGAAATGCTATGGCTATTCAGGTGTTGGACCAGGATACAATCAATAAAATTGCAGCCGGAGAGGTAGTGGAGCGTCCGTCTTCAGTGGTAAAGGAGCTTGTGGAAAATGCTATTGATGCAGGTGCTACGGCTATTACCGTGGAGATTAGGGACGGTGGTATTTCTATGATTAGAATTACTGACAATGGTTCCGGTATTAATGGTGATGAGATTAGGACAGCATTTCTCAGACATTCTACAAGTAAGATTAAGTCGGTGGAAGATTTGCTCAGTGTTTCCTCTTTGGGATTTAGAGGTGAGGCTTTGTCAAGTATTGCGTCAGTTTCGCAGATAGAGCTTATGACAAAGACTGCTGACAGTTTTACC
Source organism: Lachnospira sp. (assembly GCA_017397445.1). GTDB lineage: Bacteria > Bacillota > Clostridia > Lachnospirales > Lachnospiraceae > Lachnospira. The sequence goes on along the minus strand of JAFQIQ010000190.1, from coordinate 648 downwards.
GGATTCAGATATGTTATTGAGGGTGGAAAAGAAGTTGAGCTTTCAGAAGTGGGAATTCCTGATGGAACAACATTTATTGTAAGAAATCTTTTCTACAATACACCGGCCAGAAGAAAGTTCTTAAAGTCGCCACAGACAGAGGCGGGATATATTGCTTCATTGGTGGAGCATCTGGCTCTTTCTCACCCTGACATATCTTTCAGATTTATTAATAATAACCAGAATAAGTTACATACATCAGGCAATCTTAATCTTAAAGATATTATATATAATGTGTATGGAAGAGATATTACTAATAATCTTGTAGAGGTTAATGCAAAGACTCAGGATATTGAGATTACGGGTTTTATCGGAAGACCTATAATCAGTCGTGGTAACAGGACTTATGAGAATTATTATATTAACGGCAGATTCATAAAGAGCGGAATTATTACAAAGGCCATAGAAGAGGCATATAAAGGCTATATTATGCCGCATAACTATCCTTTTACGGCACTGCATTTTACTATTAATCCTCAGATTCTTGATGTTAATGTGCATCCTACCAAAATGGAGCTTAGGTTTTCTAAGAACGATGTGGTTTATAACTTTGTGTTTGACACCATAAGGGATGCATTAAAGAAGATAGATTTGGCAGTTGCAGTTGAG
>JAFQIQ010000189.1 GCA_017397445.1 Lachnospira sp. | reverse complement strand
GGCAAATCACTGAGAAATAGGCAAAGCACAAAGAAAATCTATTATTCTCCATAACGGCAATTTCAATGTTCAATTAATACGATACTTATTTAATCTTATAAAGTCCTCAAACGGAACTTTTTGAGTATTAAGGTGGTTTGGTGAGTATAGGATGAATAAGGCAGGAGTGAAGTATGTCCGGTTATATAATGGATTTAAGAAAAGTTGTGGGACATAGGCCTTTGTTGCAGATTGCAGCAAGTGTTATTGTTGAGGATGAGCAGGGGCGAATTTTACTGCAATTAAGAAGCGATAATAATTGCTGGGCATATGCCGGCGGTTCTGTTGAGTTGGACGAAGTTGTAGAGGATGCTGCTAAAAGAGAGCTCTTTGAAGAAACCGGCTTGATTGCAGAAAGATTGGAATTGTTTGGTGTTTTCTCAGGAAAAGAAACACATTATATTTATCCTAATGGTGATGAAGTGTCCAATGTAGATATTGTATATGTATGCAGAGTCTATTCGGGAGAGTTAAAGTGCCAAAAAGGAGAGGTGGAAGAATTGCGCTTCTTTCAAGTTGATGAGATTCCACAGAATATATCTCCGCCGATTCGCAAGGCATTAAGTCAGTGGATAGAATCAAAGGTATGATTAATTAAGATTTAAGGTAGGAATGGATATGAAGAAGTTGATTTTAGGGTCGGGGTCGCCAAGACGTCGAGAGCTAATGTCGCAGGTCGGTTTAGAGTTTGAAGTGATAGTAAGCGATGCTGATGAGAGTACAGGCGAGACACAACCGGACAAGATGGTTATGGAGCTTTCTAAGAAAAAGGCTATGGCGGTGTGGAATTCTCTTGATGATAAAAAAAGAGCAGACAGTGTTGTTATCGGTGCTGATACTATAGTTTACAGTGATGGAAATGTGCTTGGCAAGCCGAAGGATGAGGAAGATGCTTTTAATATGATTAAGAGTTTTGCAGGCAAGGCACATAGCGTATTTACAGGTGTGACAATGATTGCCGGAAGCAGCTGTGAAGATGATTGCAGTACAAGTATAGCTATAGATTCATTTGCTGAGGAGACTAAAGTGTATGTGTATCCAATGAATGATGATGAGATTAGGGGGTATGTGTCAACTTCAGCATCTGTGAATAAAGATGGCGTTTCTAGATGGGATTCCACAAAAACGCCTTTTGAATGTGAAGACAAGGCTGGATCGTATGGCATACAGGGGTTATTTGCCGCATATATCAAGGGTATCGAAGGCGATTACAACAATGTCGTAGGACTTCCGGTTGCCAGAGTGTATCAGGAACTTAAGAAGGCGGGATACATTAATGAGTAGTGCTAATGTAATTAAGCTTGTTGCAAGTGACCTTGATGGAACAATACTGCTGAATGGAGCACAGAAAGTTGATGAAACAATGATTCAGGCCATAGATGAGCTTGTTGGTAAGGGAATTATATTTGCTCCGGCCAGCGGAAGGCAATGGGTGAGCCTTGCAAGGCTGTTTCAGCCTGTGTCAGACAAGCTGCTTTTAATAGGTGATAATGGAGCAATTGTAAAGTATAAGGGCGAAACGCTTGTTAAGGTGCCACTTGACAGAGAATTTGCTCTAAAAGTTATTGAGGATGCTTACAATATGCCTAATTGTGAGGTCCTTGTGTCCGGAGAGGATACGGCGTATATTAAGCCAAAGACAGAGGCGTACCATTATCGCATGACTAAGGTGGTTAATTATAAAACTACGCTGGTTGAGAACTTTGCGGACATCAAAGAGGATATATTGAAAGTTGCTATCTGCGATATGACAGGTATACACAACTCGCAGGCACATTTTTTTGAAAAATGGAGTGCTGACGCAGCCGTTACTGTGTCAGGGGACTTGTATCTTGACGTGATGGATAAGCGTGTTAGCAAAGGTTATGCTATGAAAAAAGTGCAGCAGAAACTTGGAATAGCACCATCAGAGTGCATGGCATTTGGCGATAATTTTAATGATTGCGAGATGCTTGATGCAGTAGAGTGTTCTTATGTTATGGAAACGGCCGTGGAAGAAGTTAAGAAGCATGGTAAGTACATAACTGATAATGTGGAAAATGTAATTAGAAGGGAGTTATTATAATGGAACAGTATCTTGAAGAGTGTGCAAAAGTATTTTTAGAGGAGCAGGGCAAGCTTTTTGACGAGCCTGTAGTGTTCGATGTGGAGGAGGCAAAGGAGTTCTTGGAGGATTGCTTTGCACAGGTGTTTGAGAACATAGGTGAGGTTAGAGAGTATCTTGAGGAGGAAGGCATGGATGTGAGCGAGCTTTCTGATGAGGAACTTGAGGATGAGCTTGAAGTGTTTAAGCTTGATAATGGAATGTATTTTGTGGTGGAAGCCTAATAATATAAAAAGACCACTTGCAAAAGCAAGCGGTCTAGTATATAATCAATATAGAAAGGTTATCGGATGCGACATCCGATTGCCCTCAGTTAATTTTATATCTTATAGAAATAAGCATCATAACTTTAGGAGGTCAGGATGCTTATTTCTTTTTGTTGTTATGATTGTCTAAAAAAGACAGAGCCGCAAAGATTACTAGCAATAAAGTTAAAACCTCGATTGTGTTCATGGGCATCACTCCTCCATATGTACTAGAGGGCATATAACATCGGAAAAAACGCATCCACTTTTTGAATGATTATATGATATATTGTATCATATAAGTATAACAAGTGCAAGCGTTGGTAATGAAAATATATAATTAGTTTGTGAAATGCAGAAGTTTGATAATATAAAAAGACCACTTGCAAAAGCAAGCGGTCTAGTATATAATCAATATAGAAAGGTTATCGGATGCGACATCCGATTGCCCT
>JAFQIQ010000188.1 GCA_017397445.1 Lachnospira sp. | reverse complement strand
TTCAATCTCAGTCTGTAGCTGTGTTAATCTCCCATCATCAATATCGTACTGTAATAGTTCCGATACAACAGACTTCATCTCAGATACAAATCCGGTCTTATTAATGGTATTACCGAAAAATCGAAGCTCGTTCTTCTTATTCTCCAACACCCGTCTAACTATGAGATTTTTTCCCGTATCATCAAGAACAGGCCTGTTTTCACCGCCTATTTCCTCAAATACTTTGTATGCAAGCCTGTCAAAGCTCACAACATCAATATTAAGAATCCCTTTATTGGGATGCATATTAACCAGTTTCTTCTGTGTCGCCATAGTGTACTGCTCCGGAACCACAACAATATAATTGTAGCCCGGATTCTTAATCGCCTTATCTATAATATCCCCATATATATATTCTGATTTGCCGGTTCCCGAACCGCCACATACAAGTTGTAATGCCATAATTTCCTCCATATCCAGCCGGTTTTCAGCCCATTTCCGGACTCAGCCTACTATATAAATATCAAAATCCATGTGTAATATTTTGCCCTTGGTTTGCATATTCAATTAATTATGAATGTGTGTCATAACCTACCGCTACAACTCATACATTTATAATAACAAAAAAGGAAGTGTGTGTATATGAATTCAAGAACAAAAATTGTCGTAATACATATGAAAGAGCTAATTATTGGTGGCATTATACTTATAACAGCTATCATTATTGCCACCGCAATTATCATGAAAACGCTGAATGGTAACGCTACTCCTGAAAGTACAAAATCGCAAACCACAAATACTGCCAATAGCACGGGCACCCAGGCTACTTCTGAAAGCAAAGCTAATTCTAAAGATTCACCTATAAGTATGAACAACGCACCGACAGCACCTACATATAACCCGGGTGTGTATACAGCCTCTGTATCTTTAGAGGGAAACCCTGTTGATATTCAGGTAACAGTTGACAAACACAATATTAACAGCATCGAACTTGTTCATATATCTGATGCTGTTACAACTATGTACCCGCTTATCGAAACCAACTTCGAGTCCATCGCACAATCCGTAATGGAACAAGGCAGTACAAAAAATATAACTCTCGGTTCAGACAACAAATACACATCATCTATGTTACTTAACGCTATTCAAAATGCTCTGAATAAATGCACTACACAGGAATAGCAAAAGGAGCGACGGAGCCTGCACTCTATAAGACACAGGCTCCGTCGTTTTATAATAATTTAATTCTCTCCAAACATAGTCAGTTCGCCCTGACCTACGTTAATAAATCCATCATAGCCACGTTCTTCAAGTTTTCCTAAGAACTTACCCATCTTCTTAGGTTTTACGTAAAGTGATGCTACCATACCCTGACTTCTTATATTATCCGCAGCCTTACAAGCATCCACAAGCTGACCTTCATCATACATAACTGCAATACGTTTGCTAAGTTCAGCTATATCCACACCATTCTGCATAAGAATTGAGAAAATTCTCTCAAATCCAATAGAGAAGCCTACCGCAGGAATACGCTCGCCTAAGAACTTACCGATAAGATTGTCATAACGACCACCGCCTGCAACTGCGCCCTTGAAATCAATACTTTCAACCTCAAATACAGTTCCTGTGTAATACCCCTGACCTCTTACCAAAGACAAGTCAAATACTACATCATAAGCACCACCGGATATAACATTAACACTCTCTATAATATGCTCAAGGCTTTCTGCCGGACTTTTGTCCTCAAGGAGCTCCTTTATACTGCTAAGTGTAAAGTCATTCTTCTCTAAGAATCCAACGAATGCCTGAATGGCTGATGCCGGGAACTCCTTCTCCTCAAGTTCCTTCTTTACACCTTCCAAACCGACTTTGTCCATCTTATCAAATGTGATGCACACACTATCAAGCTGCTCTTGTGAAAATCCAAAAGACTGAAGCACTGCACGAAGCAATCTTCTGTCATTAACCTTAACCTTGTAATTCTTAAGACCAATAGCATCAAGTGCCTTAGTTGTTGTAAGAATAAGCTCTATCTCTGAATCAGTTGATTCTGAACCGATAATATCAATATCACACTGAATAAATTCTCTGAGTCTGCCCTTCTGCGGACGCTCTGCACGATACACTCTGTCAATCTGAATACACTTCATAGGAAGTGTGAGCTTATCTTTATTATTAGCGTAATAACGGCTCAAAGGAAGTGTAAGGTCATAACGAAGCCCCATATCTGCCAGTTCATTCTCAACAGATGTTGTTGCACCTGTAGCTGAAGCAGCAGTTACAATATCTGAACCCAAAGCCTTTCCAAGCTTATCACCACGCTTTAATATCTTAAATATAAGATTAAGGTTCTCTCCGCCCTCACTCTTATCAAGGTTCTCAATATCCTCAAGTATAGGAGTAACAATGTGCTCGAAACCATTCGCCTTGTACACTGAAAGAATCTTATCCTGAAGATAATCTCTTATAATCACTTCACTTGGCAAATAGTCATTAGTACCCTTAACTGATGTTACTTTCATAATTCCATCTCCATCTGCCGCTTTAGCGGCACTTTAATTATAAGGAATTTGTGCAGATGCACAAATTCCAAGTTTAAAGAAACATGTTTCTTTAAACTTTAGCCTCATCAATGGCCTTACCGATATCTGAACGCATATACTTGTTGTCAAAGTTAACCCAGGCTGTTGCCTCATATGCATTAGCACGGGCTTCTTTAAGGTTATTGCCGATTGCCGTAACGCCAAGAACACGTCCGCCGTTTGTCACAATCTTACCTTCTTCATTAAACTTTGAACCTGCGTGGAAAAGATAGTAACCGTCATTAGCATCGAACTTCTCCATACCTGTAATCTCAAAGCCCTTCTTATAATCCAAAGGATAACCGTCTGACGCAAGAACTACACATACACAGGCATTGTCCTCAAACTCAAGGTCAATCTTATCAAGTGTACCGTCAATACAAGCCTCAAACACTTCAACTATGTCATTCTTCATACGTGGAAGAACAACCTGTGTCTCAGGATCACCGAAACGTGCATTGTACTCAAGAACACGTGGACCATTAGGTGTAAGCATAAGACCAAAGAATATAATACCCTTAAACTCTCTGCCCTCTGCCTTCATAGCATCAACTGTTGCCTGATATACGTATTTTTTGCAGAACTCATCAACTTCTTCAGTATAGAAAGGACTTGGTGAAAATGTACCCATACCACCTGTATTAAGACCCTGGTCACCATCCTTTGCTCTCTTGTGATCCTGCGCTGATGTCATAATCTTAATAGTCTTACCATCAACGAATGAAAGCACAGAAACCTCTCTACCTGTCATAAACTCCTCAACAACGATAGTGTTGCCGGCAGAACCAAACTTCTTATCAAGCATAAGTTCATTAACACCAGCCATAGCTTCATCCTTATTCATACAGATAAGAACACCCTTGCCAAGCGCAAGACCGTCAGCCTTAAGCACGATTGGATAATTAGAAGTCTCCAAGTATGCCTTTGCATCCTCTGCCGAGGTAAATGTCTCATAGGCAGCCGTCGGAATATTGTACTTCTTCATAAGATCCTTAGAAAATGCCTTAGAACCTTCAAGAATAGCAGCATTCTTTCTAGGTCCGAACACTCTGAGACCCTCAGCCTCAAAAGCATCAACAACACCGCCAACCAACGGATCATCCATACCAATTACAGTTAAATCGATAGAATTCTCCTTAGCAAATGCTACTAACTTATCAAACTCCATAGCCTTAATATCAACACACTCTGCAACCTGCGCAATACCAGCATTGCCCGGTGCACAATAAATCTTATCTACCTTTTCACTCTGGGAAATCTTCCAGCATATAGCGTGCTCACGTCCGCCACTACCTACAACAAGTACCTTCATCTCATAGTTCTCCTTTTAATTATGGTTTACTCTCCCTATTATAATAAAAAGTGTCCAATAAATCAATTAAGAGTTTATATTTTACTTAGGACGAACTGTAAGTCTTGTAATAAGACCATTTTCGTCAACACGACGCACTGTAGCGATAGCCATAACATAATAGCCGCCTATTGATGCAACAAACTCAGCCTGTGTATCGTTAACAATTTCTGCGTCAGATATAAGATACTGACGAAATGTAAACTTATTCTTAAAGAACATATCAATAGCCTCACGTCCATATACGTGATACTCCTGACGTCCTGTACTGTTAGGACAATAGTCACGAAGTGTTCCATCTATGGCAAATGTCTCTGCCAACGCCTTGTTGTCACATTTTTTTAATGCCTCAATATACTTTTCAATTGCCTTCATGTCACACCCTCCTAATATACCTTCTCTGAATTAAGCAACGCATCTGTGCCACCATCAGTAAATAATATGATACCATTCACACCTCTTGCAGCCTTTGAAAGCAAAAACTTCATAGACTCAGCAATCTCTTCCGGGTCCATAAGTGCATCAGAACCATAACGAACAGGAATAGGAAGTGCACTAACCGCAAACTTTGCAGCATCGCTCAGACTATCTGTCATAGCTGTACGAACATTACCCGGTGCAACTGCATTAACACGCACACCGTTAGCTGCCCAAGAAGCAGACACACGCCTTACCCATCTTGCAAGAGCGTACTTTGTGGCCATATATATAGCCTGACCTACCGTCTGATTATTGGCATCAAGATTCTTAACAATATTGCGGATTCTCTGTTCATCACCAACATTATTAAGAAGATCCACAATATCCATACGTCCTGTACCCTGTGAAATAGTGTTAGAAACAGTTACAACAACGCTTCCGGCCTTCTTCTTTAAAAGGTCATACAAACCACGTGCAAGCCTTACTGTTCCAAAATAATTAAGAGAAATTACAAGTTCAAGATTACCACAATTACCTGAAACACCTGCATTGCAGATAATACCATCAAGTCCATCCTGACATCTCTCATAAATAGCTGCGATAGCCGCATCTCTGCCTTCCTGTGTTGCAAGATTGGCACAAATATCACCATTCTTCAAATCAACGTTAATTACTTCATGGCCGTCCTTTTTAAGAATCTCAACTGCCGCAGCACCGATTCCGCTAGAACCACCGGTTACAACATATACTCCCATCTTTACTCTCCTTTAATATACTTCTTTAAAATAAAAGCACTCCCATTATACTTGTTGCAATCCAACTTTGCAAGAAGCACTAAACAATATGATATATTTTATCAAAAAACGCACTTTTTATGCGTAAACTGACCGATGTCAGAGCCAAATAAAAAGTGCGTTAAATATATCTGTTAATTATCAGCTATTGGCTATCATATTAATAGCCTGTGGAAGTAACTTCCACTCTGCCTGTTCCATTACACGTCTCTGCAAGATTTCAGGTGTATCACCCTCAAGCACCTCGACTGCCTTCTGAGCAATAATCTTACCTGTATCCATGCCCTCATCAACATAATGAACAGTTGCACCTGTCACCTTAACGCCTTTCTCAAGTGCAGCCTCATGAACCTTAAGTCCATAGTAACCAACGCCACAAAAAGACGGTATAAGCGATGGATGAACATTAATAATTCTATGTGAATACTGATGTACCATAGCTTCCGGTATCTTTACAAGGAATCCCGCAAGAACGATTAAATCTACATCTAACTTATTAACTTCATCAAGCAAAGCCTCGTTAAATGCATCTCTGGTCTCATATGCCTTTGGTGAAATACACATAGCCTTAATACCGTTATTCTTTGCTCTCTCAAGTGCATATGCACCTTCATTATTACTGATAACAGCAACTATCTCTGTGTTAGTAATAATTCCATCTTTAACAGCATCAATTATCGCCTGGAGATTAGTACCACCACCTGATACCATAACAGCAATTCTTTTTTCTTACTTCCTTAGGCGATTCCACAACAATCTGTGCAAACTCCACATTCTCGTATACATTTCTATCCTTTAACAATCTGAAATCCTGAAATACAAC